>JAYVGZ010000182.1:0-5306 GCA_043771805.1 Pseudomonadota bacterium | reverse complement strand
CGGCAGTGCTTGATGCGCGGCGGGTATGGCATGTGCACCGTAGGCTCAATCTAGCTCTCATGAGAGAGTGCGCCTCACAAATGGTCGGCGAGCATGATTTCACGAGTTTTCAGGATTCGGATTGCTGCGCTAAATCACCGATAAAGACGATCTACTCAAGTCAACTGATAGTGGAGGGAGACCTTCTCCTTTACCGCGTAGTAGGCTCTGGTTTTTTAAAGCAGATGGTTCGCAATATTACAGGCACCTTGGTTGATATCGGTCGCGGAACCTTGAAGACGCAGAGCTGCACTGAGATCTTACGCCAGCTAGACAGACGAAAAGCGGGCATGACAGCGCCTGCGCACGGGCTCTGCCTGGACTGGGTCTCTTATGATTCTATTGATGAGATGCGTCTTCCTGGCTAGTCGCCTGTGACGGGCGTTCGAAGGTAGTGATGCACGATGATAAAAAGGGTTGAGAATTCTTCAAGAAGCATCGCAAAGCCCGTCATTCCTTGAAAGGCCCAGGTCAGAATTAAACCTAGGATGAAGAAATTCCAGGCAGCGATGTACATCAGGCCAATGGTATAGCCACCACGAATCTGGTTGATATCCGTCTGAATCGGGGAGATATCACGCATATTGAGGAGGAGATCAGCTCCATACCCCACCCCCACTACCAGCGCGGCTATTCTGTGATCTTCACGACACACCGCAAATGCGATCAGCGCTAGGACGAGGGTAAAGAGGGGGAGGATGTAAGGCGCAAGCGCAATGAATGCGTGGTAGTGGGTGGTCTTCTTCGAATAAGAATACTCGAAGTGACCCGAGTTTTCTTCAATCTTCATACCTCGGCTTTTGTTTCCGACGAGATTAGAAATTATCTGGTGCTTAGCCTCATGAATAAGAACTGAGATGTGCCTCTTGATAAATATCTTAGCAAGGATGCTCCCGCCTAGCACTCCGGCAACGAACGTGCACGTTGACTCCATAAAAATCAGCTGCCAGGTTGCAAGTGCTAGAAGCAGTGTAAGCATCCCGGTGGGGAGGAGTGCTATGAGCGAGAGGTAAAACGAGAAGCTACCGACGGCCTTCTCCTTTGCGGGAGTTGCATCCTCGGTATCCTTAGCGGCTGATGTTTCGGGCACTGAAAATACGGGAGGCAGCTCTGGCTCTGGAGGGTCTCGCCATTCGTCGTCAGCTGCCATCTCGTGGTATCCTTAAGGTACGTCAAACTTCAAAAGCCAAAGATCTTTCCGATCTCTTTCGCTGCCCCACTTCCTCCAGGGACCTTCTTCTCGAGTGCATCACCGAAAAGCTCTGCAGCTTTATCCTGGATCAAACGCGCGGCCGCAAGTTTCAGAATCTCCTTAAAGTTTGGCGTAACCACGAGATGCGGCGCTTTACCAGTGATGGTGAGCGGAAACGTCAGTCGACCGTCCGCTGCGAGGATTTTCTTCAGTTGTTTCTTCTCTTCCGTCAGGCTTGATGAGAACTCTTCAGTAAAAGAAATCGTGGCATCGAGATCTATCTCCCCGTCAGGAGAGAGGGAGCCCGCACTGGCAAGGGAGAAAAGATCACTGTCAAGCTTTAACGACTGAACAGTTATTGTCTGACCAGAAAGAAGGTAGCTAGCGCGAAGTGACTTTACTGGAGTGTCTTCACTCGCGAGGACAGGTCGGTATACTTCAGCTACGAGAGAGTTTAGAGCACCGTTTAATCCCGGGATCTGGTCAGCTTTCTTCATCACCAACGCAGCCAGGTTGAATCCTTTAAGGACCCCGTTGCTGACCACCAACTCTCCTGAGCTCTGCAATGTCTCCTTTGATTTCTCTTTGAGCAGGCCACTAAAAGAGGAGGTAAGGCTCGTGAGAGTCCCCGAGAACTTTGCGAGAAGTTCTGGTTTGAAGGCTTTGAGCACCCGGTGTATTGAAACTTCTGATGCAGACACCTTACCTGAGAAGGAGTCTTGTGCCGAGAGAGTGAGTACTGCTGAGCCGCTTGTTGTGCCTCCGAAGCCTTTGAGTGAGAGGTTTCGCACCGTAAGTGCTTTATCCTCGTAAACGATGGTGCCACTTGGCTGCACAGTTTCGCCCTGAAGGGTGAGTGAGAGCTCTGAGAAGCTCAGAGCTGCCGAAGTTTTCGATGCCTCGACGTTGATGGTTCCGCTTCCATCTTTTATGGAGATCCCTTGTGGGGTGGAGGCGCCGACCGACGACAGTAAGATCGGGCCCGAGGCTTTAAACAGGTAAGATTTTTTTGCGTCAACGTCGATCCGTAGGTTAGTTGAGAGCGAACCCGAAGGGGCGAAGTGTTCGATGCTCGGGTCGAATACGGTGAGCTGTGAGGCAACCTGTGATAGCTCAATATTTTTGCCGGCGCAGGTAAAATCTCCGCTTGAAGTTGACACCGACCAATTTCCGGTCACTGAGAGAGCGCAACCAGGTATGGAAAGCTCGAGTTCCTTCACAGTGAGTTTCTCTCCACCATTGGCGACGTAAGCCTTGAGGCTTCTAGCTTCCAAAGGGATATTTCCTTCTTTGCCGAGCGTGACGCCGAGTGCGTGAGCGAGCGGTACAAGTTCCTTGAGGCGAAGAAGCTCACTGGTGACGAGTAATTCTGCGTTGGGGGCAAGAGAGCCTGAGAGTGAGATTTTGCCGCCGGGGGTCGTTACTACAGCATCACCAATAACTAGATCTCCTGAGGAGATGGTGAAAGATGCGCCGGTGCTTGTGAGGAAAAAGGGGAGCGAGGGGGCGACAACGAGGGAGACCGCAGACTGAGGGAGTTTGATGACATCGCCACTGATAGTAATTTGGGTCGTAAGAGCTATCTTGTCGATAAAGGTTTCCCGGCGAGCAATACGGTCATCGAAGGAGATTTTTCCACCCTGAATTGAGACTCTCTCGAGCCCAATTGAGAGAGCAGAGTTGCTATTTTCTGGCGCTGGAGAAGTGCTGTTCTCTCCGCGCTCCTCAATCGGGGACGACTTCCTGCTTGATTCAGAAGGGCGCTTAAGACCATCAAGGTACACCCCACTGGCATCGTGGATGATGCGGATTTCTGGATCGACCACCCTCAGCTCTGATATTTCAATTCGCTTCGACAGAAGGGGCCAAAGGGCAGCCGTGAATGATACGTTCTTCAGAGTCACTCCAGAAGAGTCATTCCTTGATTCGGAAATTTTCAACGAGTCAACCGAGATGGAGAGGGCAGCAAAGCCGCCGCCGAAGACTGACGCTGAAAGGGCCCCCAAAGTCACGTTAGACCCGAGGACCGCACTGACTTGGCGCTCAAGTTGTGGCTTAAGAGAGGCTAAGATGTCGTTTGCGCGGTACAGTGCAACGCCAGCCGCTGCGGCAATTAGGAGTGCAATTACAAGGAGTGCTACGAACATTTTCTTTAGCATAGATACCGGCGTGAAAAGTAGGCCTCGTTGAAAGAGGACTTCGATACCATAAGGGGAAGCTTCTGTTGCCGCAAGGAATTGAAGAATTGAAGGGGGTGTGGAACGACTGTTTGTTTAGTTTTCGCGAGATGGCGGCTAGGTGCCTGGGGGTAGTAGGGGAGGTAACACCGCCTTTTGCCTCCGCGATAGGTTAAATGTAGAGTGCTTTTGCCAATTCATCAGATTAACTTTTCTGTTGCTAAATGATAAAGCCCCCTCCTACGAGTGCCTTAAGAATTGCGATTAGTGCCGGCGAAGTGTCGGGTGATCAGCACCTCTCTTACGTCGTAGCCGCGCTGAAGCTATCAGCCCCGCAAACTACCATCAGAGGTATGGCTGGAAAGCGGTGCGCTGATGCTGGAGCTGAGCTCGCTGTGGATTGCTTCCGCCACGGCGCTACGATGGGTTTCTCTGAACTGTTAAAACCTCTTCGATCGATTTTTCACTCCTTCGCTGTGATGCGAAAGCTATTGAGGGAGTGGAGGCCGCACCTCCTCGTCGTAGTTGACTATCCAGATTTTAATCTTCGTCTCGCTCGGTACGCCAAGGGTTTGGGGATCAAGGTGCTCTACTTTATTCCGCCGAAGGTGTGGGCGTGGAGATCGGGTCGCGTAGAAACGATGAGGCGATACGTCGATCATATCGCGGCGATATTTCCTTTCGAGAAAGATTTCTATGCTGCTCGGGGGGTTGCTGCTGTGTCGTATGTTGGGAATCCTCTTTCGGGTCGGAGCACTGTTCAGTCCCAACATTCATCCGATTCATCAAAGAGTGTCGTTATGTTGGCGGGAAGTCGACGGGCCGAGGTGGAGCGAATCCTTGTGCCGATGCTACGGGTTTTTGAGCGGCTCCTGAAGGAAGATCCTGAGCTTACGGGCGTCGTTGTGTCAGCACCGAACATGGATCCCTGCCAATTGCGCGAGCAATCGAACGGGGTCTTGTCATCCCACGCCCAAAGTCGCGTTACTTGGGTGAGTCGAGACGCACTTGAAGTGATGGGAGAAGGGTTTGTCGGAATGTTGAAATCCGGCACATGTAATTTGGAGGCTGCCATGGCAGGACTACCCTTCGTTTCAGTCTACAGTGGCTCGCAAGTGGCGCAGTTTTTTGTTAGCCGGCTGGTAGCTTTGAAAGAGTACTCCCCAGTGAACATCATACGATCTGGCACGGTGCGGGAGCTCATGCAGGTTTCGCTCAATGAGGACACTCTTTTCTCGTATTGTAGCGAGATCTTGAGGCCGGGAGTTTCCAGAGACGCAATGATTGTTGGATTGACAGAGGTAAGAGAGCGCCTCTCTGGGAGTGATTCGGATCCCCTATTCGAGGGAACTAACACCGTGGCAGAGCGAGTGACTCGCTTAGTAATGCACCTATGTGAGGGACCCCTGCATGTATAAAAGAATTTTGGCCTTCCTGAAGCCTCACAAAGGGGCATTTTGTTTAGCAATTTTGTGCATGGTCATTTTTGGCGCCACTGACGGAGCCGTTCCTTTTCTCGTAAAATACGTCTTGGATGGCGTCTTCGAGGCGAAAGATAAAACCCTTCTTTGGGTGCTGCCTCTCGTGCTCGTTGGGTTCGCGATTGTGCGGGCAGTATGTGATTTTGGTCAGCAGTTTCTCATGTCTTCGGTTGGGCACCGTGTTACGCAGGACCTGCGGAATTCAGTGAATAAGCACGTGCTCACGTTGTCACCAGACTTCTTTGTAAAACATTCAACAGCGGAGCTGCTTTCGCGAATTACCAGCGATGTACTCCTGGTTCGCACTCTGCTGACCGATTCGACTGCGTCGGTCATTCGTGACTCAATTCGTGTAGTGGCACTACTTATATCGTGTGTCTACCTAGACCCGGTACTTTCTCTGATCGCCGTCGTTTT
>JAYVGZ010000181.1:0-2168 GCA_043771805.1 Pseudomonadota bacterium | reverse complement strand
TTCGGACACTCTAAAGGATCGACTTCGTAGATCCGTTTGATGCAAGCGGCCCACGACGATGGCTTGCGAGGAGGCTCAAGCACTTCCATTTCTTGACCCTCACCCAGCGGAAGCTTGAGGGCAGCAGCTTTTTTCATTCTCTCTCCTCGGTTACGGGAAGAGTATCTTCCAATGTAGCGGCAGATAGACTCGTATGTGCGAGGAATCTGTGCAGATAGGAGAGCTAAGAACTCTAGTGCGTCAAAGTTCCCCCTACGCCAAAGGCTACGGGGGACAGGCGTGTGCCGTGTTGTCATTTGTGGTGTAGGTAACAATGTCGTCTTGAAGTGAGAGCTTCTCTAACGAGAGTGGTCCGCGCTCGATGTACCGTGCTACGAATTGCGAACTCTCTTGGTCGTAGAAGGGTTCTCCAATCCATACTGAGAATCCGGTGTGCTCTTGTCTCAGCACCTGGGCTACATCGCTGCTATCAAGAAGACCCTTTTTACAAAGAGCTGCCAACACCCGTTCAGCAAACCGTAAGTTGAGAGCGTTGAGGTCAACCTCGGTGAAGGGTGAGAAGACGTCATCGTCGCCCCAAAGCCCGTTAGCCAAAATTCCGTGAAGATGGGGGTGAAAATTTAAGGACTCACCAGCCGTCTGAGCTGTGAGAATGGCTCCAATAATACCACCACCTTCAGTGAAGACCTCCTTGAGCGCCTCTCGTGCAGCGCTAAAGAGGATAGAGAGGAGTCGCCTGTCGTACTTAAAGAAGCGTCGAATCCGTTTTGGAACGGTGAACACAATATGACGGTGCGGCACGTCCTCAAGTACAGCGGCATAGATGTGCTCAGCGAATTTGATGGCTCTCTTCGCACCACAAGAGGGACAGACTCCACGACGTTTACATGAGAACGCCAGAAGCATCGAATGCTTGCAGGTGTCGCAGTACACCCTAGCAGCGCCGTGCGCGAGAATCCCGCAGTTCATGTACTCATCGAAGGTAGTGAGGACTTCGTCTCGTAGGACTCCGTAGGTTGGCTGGAAGCGATCTTCCCAGGCACGCTCTAGGTCATCACGAGAGTGGTAGACCAACTGGTAGAGGACACTCGTCTCCGGCCGCCTGCGCCTGTAGTGCTGTGTCTCGGCCCGTGCTTTTTCCCACCTGTAGCATTGCAGCATGCCGGGGGAATCGATTCTCGGGATGGGACGTTTCGAAGAAGGAGCCTAAGGGCGGCAGAGAAGGATTCAGAATACCTAGGGCTTACTATGATTCCAACCTCAAATAAAAACACCGCCGTGCAATTTTGGTTGGCGGATCTCGGTGCTCAGGACCTCCCTGCTGGTGTTCAAGTGCAGGCGCATGCCGCAACGGCAAAGTGGGATCTCGGAAATCGTGCTGTGTATTTTGAATCGGGAAACCGAGTGGTCATGACAGCTCCACCAGAATTTGTACCGGAGTTGAAAGCTGCCTTTGACCATTCAAAACTTACGCCGATTGATACCTTATTACTTCGTAATGAATTACAATCCACGAGTCTCCTTCACCAAGTAAGTTCATGACGTGGAGGCACCACCGCACCTGTAAGATCCTGCAGTAGCGAGAGCCAATGTGTATATCGAGTAAGTTGCCGACGCTCACCAGCACTTTGACAGCCCTCTTGTTATCCCTTGTGGCATGCAGCGCTAAAGAGATTGACCCGAACTATTCGCATTCGACTTACAGATCCATGACACGTGCGACCCTGTACGGGCTTGGATCGATCGTCACAGGAGCAGCTGCTCCGGCTTTGTGCGCCCTCAGGTTTACGGCATACCCGTTTGAGCATGCACGAGGACAAGATGGTATTATTATTCTGTTCACGCCGTTTGTCACTGTGTTTGGTCTCGGCTTGGGCGCCCTGCGTAGTATTCCTATGATCGGTCTCGGAGTTGCAGATGTTGCGACCTTGGGAAGCTTCGACCTCTCTGCGGAGTATTTTTATTCTTACAACGGCTTGATGCAGTGGTGCGCATGCATGTACGCAAAGTGTGTGGAACTGGAGCAATCTTCGGTTGAGGAACACGAGAGGATCGAACCTGTGACTGATTCAGCTGAAACAATCAATTCGGCGAAATAGATCTCCCGTGCGGCTCACTACTACTTGAAATGCAGAAGTTTAAATCAGATCTGCCACATTGAGGATCCG
>JAYVGZ010000180.1:0-10109 GCA_043771805.1 Pseudomonadota bacterium | reverse complement strand
CCCAACTTCTCAAATACCTTTGCATCCCCACTTAGTTGGGATTACGTTGTCCTTCATGATCTGGACGAGATGGAACCAGGGAATGAAGGAAAATGGAAGCGGGGGTGGGATTCGAACCCACGACCTCCAGGTTATGAGCCTGACGAGCTAACCGGGCTGCTCTACCCCGCATCAAGATGCCTTCTTTACTCAAGAAGCCTCGCAAACGTACAACGAGAGCGGCCAGATGGCAAGCAAGTGGGCTAAATAAATGAGCTATCCTTAAAAGAAGTGCAGTGGCGCCGAAGCCCTTGTTCCTTTCTTACTCGGACCATCTTGTTCTCTTCTTCTTATCAACCTTCTTCACTCGACTACGCGCTATCTCTTCAGCTGAAAGCTCTCCCTTTGGCGCTTCAGCATCGTTTAGCACCTTACGTCGCACATTCAGATATTCCTTGTGCGTAAGGGGCCGCACCTCACCAACATCGAGCTTCCCAAGCTTGAACGGTCCGTATCCAACTCGCTTTAACTTAACAACTGAGTGCCCCAGCTTATCAAAGAGCCTCCTTACAAGACGGTTGCGCCCTTCTCGTACTCGCACTTCAACCCACGTGGTAGTTTGGTTCGTATCAACAATCTCTGCTACCGCGTAAGCAATACCGTCGCTCAGCCGAATGCCCTGTTCAGCCTTATCCAAAACTGCTTGGCTGACACTCCCCTCAACCCGCGCATGGTAGATACGGTCGAACTGGTAACGCGGATGCATCAGGAGTTCTGCGATCTCTCCATCGTTGGTAAGGATTATTAATCCCGTGGTATCCCAATCAAGTCGCCCAACTGGAAAATACCCACGGTAATTTTTCGTTAGGAAATCCGCGACGGTTGGGCGGCCCTCAGGATCATCCAGGGTTGAGACTACTCCGCGCGGTTTATTCAGGAGGACTATTCCCTTCGGCGCCGCTTTGACCGGCACTCTGTTCACCTCTACTTTGTCATTCTCAGGATCAATCTTCCGGCCGAGTTCCGTGACCACTTGATTGTTTACCTGGACGCGGCCCTGCACGATTAGCCGCTCCATTTTTCGACGCGATCCCACTCCGCACTCAGCAAGGTACTTATGAAGGCGCACTAAAGCATCGTCTTTAGCACGGAGCGGCTTAGTCGATGCGACGCGAGGAGCTCTTGGTGCTCGCGGGGAAGTCACGTCGCCGCTGCTCTCGGAAGATCGAGGAGCCGCTTTTTTTACTGGTCTACGCGCAACCGGCGCTCGTTCTTTCGAGCTCCCCGCGTTCGGCCGATCTGGCTTTAATCGAAACGGTTGAACCACTTCCTTTTCTGGTTTTGCAGACGGGGTTCGCTTGCTTACGAGAGGGGTATCGAATCGATCGCGAGGTCGTTCACTTGGCCGCTTCGACGGGCGTTTTTTACCGCCTACCTGCTTCTTAGGAGAGCGAGCACTTGGAGCACCTCGCCCGCGACCACGGCCTTTTCCATTTTCATCTGAACTGTTCATACGTTTACAACTTCCTCAGGCGAGGCAGAAGTTTCTGTCGCCACTACGCTCTGCTCCTCATCCTCGCCGTCATCACTACCCTCTCCATCATCACCAGACTCCCCTGGCTCCTTTGCGATCGCCTTTAGGTCTCTAAGGGCCGGGAGATCGGAGAGTCCCTTGAGGCCAAAGATCTTCAGGAAGTCCTCCGTTGTGCCGTAAAGAGAGGGCTGACCAACAGAGGCCTGATACCCCAGGATCTTTATGAGCTTTCGCTCCAGCAACGTCTTTATCGTGGGAGAAACATCGACTCCGCGAATCTTGTCTATCTCGCTCTTAACTATTGGCTGCTGGTAGGCCACAACCGAGAGCGTTTCAAGTGCTGCCTGTGAGAGCTTCCGAGGTTTAACAGCGAGGAGATCTCGGACTGCCTCGGCAAACTGAGCCTTTGTACGGAGCATCAGCTTTTCTCCTATAGCTACAACTTCAAGGCCTGAAATCTCAGCAGAGTAGAGCGTCTGCAGCACCTCAAGTGCCGCGGTGACCTCTGTCTTTGGACATCGCATAATCTCTTGGAGTCTCACATACGAAATAGGATCTCCGTGCGCGAGGAGCAGCGCCTCTAAGAGTGCAGGACCTGCCCTTGAGACCTCAGGTTGCTGCGTGACCACCGCAGGCGGCGTAACGCGCGCCTCCACCATCGATGGCGCGCGTTGACTCTCGCTACTTCCTACTTCACTACTTCGACTTTCTTCGCTCATATTACTTCTTTCGACAAAATTTACCGAACAAACCCGATCACCAACAAGCCGCTACTGCTAAATAAGTGTGGCACCCGATTGATACTACGCTGCAACCTCAACGGAACTTGCCTCTGCGGCGGCCGCTTCGATCGCGGTTGATAGACTCTCATCATCCGGCGCGGCAGCCGCCGCACCTTCAGAGCCCACGAGACAAATCTCAATCTCCGCACCAGGGCCATCCTGCTTGACCCCGAGCACTCGCCTGCGGCACAACTCAAGCAATGCTACGAAGGTCCCCACCGCAGAGATACGATCGTGGATACCACTAAGAATAGTAGCGAAGGTAGTCGAGCCGCCGCAGCTCTTCAGGATATCAACGACGGATCGCATACGCTCGACGATCGAAACAGGATCAAGGGTTATATGAAAAGTCGCTGAACGCTCCCCAAGCCGTTTAAGCACGTCCTGAAAGGCACCCGACAGGAGTTCCGAGGCATGATTCGCTAGAGGAATGAGCCCGGGGTCAATCTTCGAGATCTTAGGCGGCGGCGAAAACACGTCATGACCGAGCACGGGGCGATCCTGCAGGTGCGCCGCAGCAGCACGAAAGATTTCAAGCTCACGGAGTCGAAATAGCAGCTCTTCTTGAGGGTCAATAAGTTCGCCGCTCTCGTCTGGAATCAGCTCTACTGGGTCGTTTAGTAGGACGCTCGCTTTAACAGAAAGGAGGGTAGCTGCAATGACGAGATATTCCGCCGCCACTTCAACATCGTAGTACCGCAGCGACTTTATGCATTCGAGGTACTGCCCTGTGACTTCCGCCAACGAGACCTTTTCAATTGGCAACTCACGCTTCTTTACTAGGTGAAGAAGCAGGTCTATCGGACCATCAAACAGGTCAAGCTTCACCTCAAAAAATCTTGAGTACGCCTCGCCTTCAGCCATGCCTCTCCCCGCTACTATCCGTTACCGTCTTCGGCTTCTAACTGGCAAGCCGACAGCAAAAAGCACCCACTGCTGCTACGCTACAGTTCGTTTAAGCTACTTTAAGTGGTAATTCTTGTCCACGATTTGCTGTGTCCTTGGCGGCCCTCAGACATTCGGGCCTCCAGCAGCCTTTCTGTGCTGCCTTGAAAGCTCCGCCAGAAGAACCGCTGTCGCCTGCGAAACATTAAGCGATGATATCTGGCCCATCATTGGAATCTCAACTCGAAAGTCTAAAGTCTTCTCAGTCAAATGATTCATTCCATCCCCTTCCGAACCCATAACGACTACGCATCGCTCCGGAAATTCAAATGTATCCAGGGAGGTAGAATTATCGCCAACCGCTGCGCCTACCAACCAAAAGCCGCTCTGCTTTAACTCCTCAAGTGCCCTATGAAGATTCGAAACGGGTACGAGCGGAAGGAGTTCACTTGCTCCGACACTCACCTTCGACACAACCGGACTCACTGGCGAGCCGCGATTACGAGACCACACAACGCCTGTGACGCCGAAACACTCTGCTGCCCTTAAGATCGCCCCCATGTTGTGAGGATCTAGCACGCCGTCAAGTGCGAGGAGCCGCACGTGGGAAAGCCCTTCAAATCGCCGCAACAGCGTCGGCACATCGAGGGTCAAGCGCGGCACGACCTTTACTACTACCCCCTGGTGCGAATCAGAATCCACCAACTCATCGAGCTCGCGCCGAGTTAGGCTTGTGACCGGAATTCTTTGGTCGATAAGGAGCGTCTCGATTCCAGCGCGCCTTCTGCCGCTTGCGCCCTCGTCTGACGAAGCCACAATCCATGCTTCCTGCATCCGTTCGGGGGCGTGACGGAGAAGCTCCTCTACACAATTTCTTCCCATCACAAGACTGTCACGCGCCGGGGAACCAGCGCTTCGCGCCCGGGCCGTCTCGGGGGAACGATTGCCACGCGACGGAGCGCCGCGCGGTGGCTGATTTGGCGAACGCTCACCCCTGCCCTTTTTTAGAGATCTAGACTTACTCGACATCGTTCGGCAAGGTACCGACCAAATGAGAAGAAGTACAGAGCTCGGCCGGCGCCAAGGCTTCGAAGCAAAACTGCCCGATCAAAAAAGAAGGAACCTAAGTCCACGAAATTTAAGGACTAGTGCTATTGTAGGACGCTCTTTATACTATCGGTTGTTCGCAGCTCTACAGTTTGTGAGATTCCGAACGCGCACAAGCACCTTTTTGCCGGTGAAAATACTTCTTAGCGGGTTGGTGTACGAGTGAAAATTCGGTTTTGGTCTTTAGAAAATGCGACGTAGATTCGAAGGTTTGGTATCGGAATGACACTTCCAAAGGCAGCACGCATGGAGTCCATCGGCAACGGCAATCATAAGTCTTTTCGTGGAGATGTCTCGTCTTCTCCGCACATCATCGTTGAATGCCCCTCTTGTTCTACACGCTTCTCGGTTGAAAGTGCTGCGGTAGCTGCTATCGAGGACCCGCGCTTCCACTGCTCTCGCTGCGACTCTGTGTTTTCGCTGGAGAACCTACCCGCGTCTGACTTTACGCCCGGTGCGGCTGAGAGTACCGGAACTGTGGAATCTCAAAACACCCGGGAAACAGACGATAGACAACTCACCCCCGCTCCGCAGTCGTTCTCGGCGCGCCCACGTGCGGCGCTCGCGATGAGTATTCCTACACCAATTAAGCAATCTGATTTTTCACTTACCTACGACGGACCAAGTGACCTAGCGGCACACGATTCCGAGGAGAGTGTGCGTGAAGTTTCGGAAGCAACAGACAATAGTTGGAGTCACTCGGCGCTGGCGTCTGAAGAAAAGCCCCGAATGGGCATAGGTGCAGAGGACAGACAGATACCCTCCTTGCCAGAGTCATTCTCGTTACTACAGCAAGCTACCGACGCACACGCTGCTCAACAGGCTTCCGCGGCTACGCAGGCCTTGTTGCCATTTGACGACCTAATGAAGAATGAACCAACAAAGCTGAGCCCGCACTCCGGCAGAGAATCTTTGGGTGATTCAACTTCAGGACAGGATATCCATGCCAGTTATGAGAGCAACGTCAGCCGAGGGTCCGACGATCTTAGTCCACATCATCGTCCGCCAATGCACCTCACTAGAAGCTACACGTTAGCGCTTCTCTCTCTGCCGCTTGTAGTTGGACTTGCTCTGCTAACAATCTTTTCTTACTCGTTACGACTCAGCCCTCAAGGTTTGGGTGCGTTGGTATCGGGTTTGATGCCACTTTTCGGTGTACAGTCGCCTAAACTTCCTCCGCCCGAACTGGCAGTATCGAAGTCTTCGATACGGATTGTCCGACTTCAGAGTAAGGAAGTTGTTCCTGTTGTTTCCGGTACCCTTTCAAATCGCTCGAAGAGCTCGCTTGATGGAATTACCCTGGAGGTATTAGGTTTTGATGGGCGCGGAGAGCTGCTTATCAGCGCGCAGGCGCCCCTACGCTCTGCCCTTGCGCGGGAAAAAATATCAGACCTACCGTTCGATACTTTGAAGAAGTATCAGACCGCATTGGGAGCGCGGAGATCAGCCATCAACCCAGGGGAGGAAGTTCCCTTCTCTGTAGCACTCATTGCTGATGGCACGCGTGAGGGAAAAGTTTCGCTAGCAGATCTAGATCTCTCTCAGCTCCGGTATTATTCGGCTCGGGTATTTTCGGTAACCGAGACATCGGACCGCTAATTTCGAGTCCGTCACTACGTAAGCTTTGCTCTACGACCGGTGAGGAATGAGATTACGAAAAGCACTAAGAACACGACAAACAGAATCTTTGCAATGTATGCAGACTCAGCGGCAATACCCCCGAAACCAAGAACGGCTGCCACTACTGCTAGTACCAAAAATGAAAGTGCCCAATTCAACATGTTCTTACCTGCAATATTTTTCCGGTGAACATCAGCTCGCCGACTAACTTTGATGCTCTACCTTCGGCGAATGTACCCCGCGGGCGGTATGACGCTGATCACTAAGCACAGCCGAAGTAGCACGTCGGCTGTCTGACTCTACTAGCCTGGATTTCTCACGGACCTCTGTTGCACCCTGAATGCCGTGAGGCATTCAGGCTAGCGCTGGAGATTCAGCCGGGAGGAAGAGGGCTAATTGCGTTCTAGTATTTTTCTATATATAAGTACTCCATGCCTCTTCGCAGCATTTTCGTTGATCTAAACTCGTATTTCGCTTCAGTCGAACAGGCGGAGCGCCCAGAGTTGATGGGCAGGCCCGTCGCAGTGGTCCCAATGATGGCCGAAACTACCTGCTGTCTGGCCGCAAGCTATCCAGCCAAAGCCTTCGGAATAAGAACCGGGACACTCGTGAAGGACGCTCGCAAGCTCTGTCCTAAGATAACGTTCGTCGAGGCCGACCATCATAAATACGTCGATTATCATCACCGTATCATCAAAGCAGTCGAACGATGCTTGCCAGTGTGGAAAGTTTTATCGATCGACGAGATGGCCATTCAGCTTTTCGGAAAAGAGCAGCATATCGACTATGCTCGAGCGAAAGCGATTGAAATCAAGCAACGGATCCTCAAAGACGTTCATCCCGCACTTACTTGCTCCATCGGCATAGCTCCAAATCGGTATTTGGCAAAAATCGCAAGTGACATGCAGAAGCCAGACGGGCTGACAGTAATTCGCTCGGAGGAGCTGCCAGAGAGGCTTTTTGACCTAGAATTACGCGACTTTCCAGGTATAGGGCCCCGGATGGAAGCGCGACTACTAGAGGCTCGATGCTCCTCAGTACGAAAGCTTTGCCAGCAATCAGTATCAGAAATGTGCCAGCTCTGGGGAAGCAAGGTCGGCCATGACTTTTGGAGATTGATACGCGGAGAAGAGTTGCCAGAGAGATCCACGGAGCGTGGAAGCATCAGTCATTCACGGGTGCTATCTCCAGACTCTCGAACACCAGAGAAAGCATGGTCGCATTTAGTTTCTCTCGTATCGAAAGCTGCAATGCGGCTGCGCCAGGAAGAGTTCTATGCGCGATGTTTACACTTAAACATCAAATACCTCGTGCCAGGTATTGGTCGCGAGTCCTGGGAGGAGAAATCACGATTCCTTGAGACACAGGATACGGCGATCTTCCTACAAGAACTTTCGGAGCTATGGTCGCAGGCCCCCAAGCAACACATATTTAAAATCGGTATCGTCATTAGCTCTCTTGTTTCGGCAAAGAAACATCAGCTATGCCTTTGGGATAATCCAAAGCAGGGGCGCCTAATGTCGGCCCTAGATGCAATAAATAAAGCGCATCGTAAGAACTTGGTTGTGTTCGGTGCTAGCTCAGCTCTAGAGAAGATTCCTCATGCGCCGATCGCGTTTGGCCATATTCCAGAGGAGTATGAATAGGGGTAGGAATGAAGACGGTACACGTATCATTTGAAGCAGTACGATACGCGGCTGACAAAGCATTACAGTCGAGAGTGTGAGAGCGCTCCTATAGTGATTTGCAAAAGTCCGTGCCAGTAAAACTGGCACAGCGAAATATGGCGACCGATCTGGCCTCTATGGGCGGACGGCGGCCAATACTGGCTCCTAACTCCCCTTGGGATGCATTAACATCTTCGATCAGGCGTGGCGCCGGGAGCTGCACGAAGAACCGATACCTGCGCGCGGTCTATGAGAGAGGTTGGTTTGGTTGGTTTGTTGTTTTTTTTGGCGGGGGTCGCTGCTATTATTGCTGGTCTTCGTGCTTAGCACTCGGCTCATTTCGCTCTTCCGCGACCGATACCGCCGCGGACTCCTTCGTTCCGGCTTCACCCGTCTTCCGCTCAGCCGCATCTAATGCGGTTGCATCTCTGTAGGAATTCTTAAAATTACTGATCGCCTTCCCCAGCCCCGTACCAAGCTCAGGGATTCGCTTGGTCCCGAAAAGCAAGACTACCAGAAGGCCAACTACTGCTATCTCTAGCGGACTTAGACCCATAAGACGCTGCTCTTGCTAATTATCATCACCAAATCATATTCGGAGATGAATACGCATTGAAATTACTTCTTCTCATCTAATCCAGGCGAAGAGTCTTCCCCTGGTTTCGGCGTCACGTCGATGGCACTACCCTCTTTATAGGTTTTCTTAAAATTACTAATCGCCTTTCCGAGTCCGGCGCCAAGCTCCGGTAACCGTCGTGTTCCAAATAGTAACACCACCACAAGTGCAACAACCGCTATTTCGAGAGGACTAAATCCCATACCGTCACATTTCTTTTTTTATATGAATCGTGCTTTGCTCCGCTCGATGTCTACAAGGCGTGTCGACAAGGAAGCGCCTCATGTTGAGCCCCCCCCCGAGGCCAGGACACAAGGCCAGGACACAAGGCCACGACACAAGGCCACGACACAAGGCCACGACACGAGACCACGACACGAGACCACGACACGAGCGATCTGTCACTGCTCGTCTCGGTCTGGTAACGTTACGCCAACTCCATGCGAAGCGGCAAGTCCACTAAAGATGGCTACGGAAGAACCGTCGGCATTATTTTCTCTCTCCTCCTCCACCTAGTGGTCGCGGTCGCAGTGCTTAGAGCTCCACCGCCGAAACCGGCCCCAGAACCAATTATCAGCGTCACGATCGAACCAGCATCTTTTTTGCAGCCCAAAACGAGCAAACAGGCGGCAAACCAGATTGTTTCTCCCTCTCAAGCAAAGGCGGCCCCGCCCCCGGAGGAAACCCGGTTATTATCGGAAAGGGACTCCGCTACAGAGAAGGAGCAGATTCGACGGGGTGATGAGGGTGGATTCCCCGGTCAACGGAAGCCCGCTGCGCAGTCGCAGGCGAGCAAGCAGAGCGGTGGAAGAAAAACTTCCGAGCCAAGCCATGATGAGGCCCAAAAAAAGGCTGCACAGAAAGAGGCGAAATCGCCGCAAGAAAAAAAGCCGCCGGAGAAGCCCCAGGAGGCTCCTCAGAAGCCTGTTCATGAAACTGTCGCAAAAAACAGACCGGAAAAGCTAACCGATTTACACCTCGATAACTCCACCCTTGCGAAAAAGTTCGGCGCTGCCGAATCTGCCGAACCGGCGCAGGCTAAATCGTCGAGCTCCGAAGCTTCAAAAGCTGCATCGGAGCCATTGAGCGACTACCAAGCCTTCAGCCGACCACCGGGCTCTGGCGCGGCGTTCCTCGGCCAGGGAGGAATCAATGATCACCTGCCGAATCTCCCCGACGGCGATATTACTATGCTCAATGCAAAGGCAAACACCTACGCTGGGTTCGTTCGCCGTGTAGCCGTGCAGGTATTCTCTCAACTTCGCGCTCGAGGTTGGGAGCGTTTAAGCGCTTCTGAGATCCGTCAAATGAGCGACTTTACAACTGTCGAGGCCGTCCTCTCACCCGCCGGAAAGCTCCTGGCGGTTAAGCTCCTGGAGGGCTCAGGGAGCGCGAATTTTGATTCTGTCCTCGAACAATCCGCCCAGGCTGGAGCGAAGGACCCCAATCCGCCCGCGGGGGCGCGCGCCGAGGATGGGAATATTCACTTTATATTCAAAGCCCGTAGCTGGTCCAGCACCGGAGCTAATGCAAGGAGCGGTGGTTTTTCAGAACGGCGTTGGCTCCTACTGGCCACGGGACTCGAATAGCTAAGCAGCACAGGTTTCAACCGATTAGACCCCGATACCGCACAGAGTGCTGGCCATGACGCAATAACTAGGTAATATGGCGAACGTGAAACCTCCTACCCTCTTGGGGGTCTGACTATCGGGCTACTTAAAGCTGTACGAGGAAAAAGCGTGCACGACCTGCATCGGTCATAGGCTTATGGCAACACGGGATCCCTTAGGGCCTCACACTAACTCGCAGGATTTTCAGCTTCCCAATGCTGATGTTGGATCCTCGCCTCTTGATGTTATCGAGCTTCACCACGATCGAGAAAACTTTCGCCAATCAAAAGAGTTCGCTCCACAGGTCTT
>JAYVGZ010000179.1:0-2828 GCA_043771805.1 Pseudomonadota bacterium | reverse complement strand
CTGATGCCTATGGGGATGGCTGCCAAAAATTCACGTTTTCACCCATCTTGCTACCGGAGCCGACCAATTCTGACTTCTTCTTGGGCATTACAGTCTCCGAAAACCCCCTCATTCGCCGCTTTATCCGCACTCCAAAGAGGTTCTCCCTCAAGAGGCGAAAGTAGTTTCAACCTTGTTCAACCACCGCCCTACAACTACCATCTCAACTAACTGATACGGCTTGCGAATTAATTGGTTTTCCTATCCATTCAGAAAACTCAATGAGGCATCGCTAACCAGAGCACCGCGATTGCAGGACGATCCGAAGAACTAGTTCGCTCTTTGCGACAGTCACGATAACGATTATTGCCCCTTGTAAGCTATTAAGTTGGTTGTGTATGTCGATCGGATTGGAAGACCCATACAAATAATCATCCCGGATAAACGCGGGGTACGGCGGGGTATGGGTCTTATGACTATCAGGCGGGATAGGGCGGGATATGTTCGCCTTCGGCGTTTAGCGGCGGATTATGGCCGACGTTAACAGATACACGTCTAAGGCTTTACTATCTGTTAGAATGGTGCCGAACGCTTGAACAAATACAATGACAAAACTACTTTCGGTATCGAATGAACAAAGAGACCGCGAAGTTCTTGCAAATCTACAACGAGCGTTACGCTGGTACGTCGATTGAGTTCGAGCGGAAATGTGTAGAATCTTATCATATTGATCGCACAGAGCGAAAGAGTAACGGAGCGTACATTGGCAAACGTACACCGTGGCGGGACGAGTACATTGACGTATTTCAGCGTTGGAGTAACGCGATCGAGGAAGTATCAACTGCCGACATCGATGTGATGACAGGAGCCGGAGTCATACTTGCGCTTGCCGGACAGCCAGCAGAAGAAGAAAAACCCCCCAAGCCGGAATCGTTCCGACTCAGTGATTCCATAATTGAGTTAATCAAGGAGGACGGAGCTGCTTATAAGGAGAAGCAAGCGAACCAGGAACGGAAACGATCCCTCATCTCAAATTGGAGCGCAGTTGCCAGTTGGTGGGGAGTCGCGGCCACTCTCATAGTTTATAACTATGAGAGTAGCCGTCCGATTTGGTCCGTAGTTCAATGGTTTCTTCTTTCAGTTTTTCCTCCATTTGGAATTTTATCCGTTCTATGTGCAGTCCTGGGACATTTCTTGGGTAAACGATTGACCATGTTTATTGTGCCGGATGTTCCAAAAAATGCCTCACTTACCGAAGCTGAGGGAAGAGTCGAGAAATTTCGATCCGCAGTGACTGAATTTGAAAAACGTCAAGAAGAACTGCAAGAGAAGAGACGGAAACAACAGATTGATTACTGGATGTCGCTAGACGGCTGGACTTTTGAGGTAGAAGTCGCCGCCCTTTACAGCGCGGCAGGATACCAAGCACGCGTCACGCGTGGGTCTAACGATGGCGGTGTAGATATCGTTTTGGAGAAAAACGGACGGAAGACCGTAGTTCAATGCAAACGGTACTCTTCAGCGTGTGCTCCCGCAGTTATCCGCGAACTTTATGGCACTATGCTCCACGAAGGAGCAGATGAAGCTATTGTAGTTTGCACGGGCGGCTTCAGTAACGCCGCTTTCGCGTTTGCGAATGGGAAGCCAATTCAACTAGTCGGCATTGAAGATATCTTGAAGATGGCAGGTTGTTTGAACTGAAGTGGCTCTTCACCAAAAAAATTGTCTGGGAGAGGGGCTTGGTAACTAAGGAGAAGGCCAAATAGTACATCATAGCTACGCGACGACGTACTATTTGGGAGGACGGACCTTTCAGGTCCTTTTTGATGGGGTTGGAATGCCTTCTGGGGGCCTTTTGAAGCCTCTTGGGAGGCATATTGATAGGAAAATCAATTAATTCGTAAGCCGTATCAGTCAGTTGAGATGGTAGTAGTACGTTGATAGTTTAACAAGGTTAAAACTACTGCCACCTATTGAGAAGAAAACCGCTCCCAAGCGCGGTGATTGCGGCAATTAAGGTTTATTTGGAGACTTTAGTGCCCAAGGAGAAGGCAGTATTGAGCGGCTGCGGGAGCAAGATGGGTGAAAACGTGACTTTTCGGCAGCCGTCCCCATCCGCATCAGTTAGGCGTCAAATTCCGGGTCAATAAGGTCGTACTCAACAACATCATCGAGTGCTTCTCCTCCTCCGCGCTACGCGCTACGGCGGACAAATGAGGTATCGATGTACTTCGGAATCTTAGGCGGTGAACGGAAGTCAGGAATGCCGTTCGGCTGCCCTCAACTCGAGCTACTCTCGGCCCGAGCTCGAGCCGAGGGCGGGCCGAGAGTAGCTCACGGCCGAAGCCTTGGCTCTTCATGATGTCGCGAATAGCGTGCTCATTTTGGATAAACGTGACTATTCGCATGGTGCCTTTGCATTTCGGGCACTCCAGGGGGTCGACCTCGTAGATCCGCTTGACTTTGTCCGCCGTAGTGCGCAGCGCGAAGGAGGATGCAAGCAGCCCACGAAGACGGCTTGCGCGGAGTTTCGTCTACTCCCTGCTCCACACACAGCGGAGGAGTAAGAGCAGCAGCTTTCTTCCTTCTCTCTCCTCGGTTACGTGAGGAGTATCTTCCAATGTAGCGGCAGATAGACTCATAGGTGCGAGGAATCTGTGCAGAGAGGAGAGCTAAGAACCCTAGTGCGTCAAAGTCGTGTGCCGTGTTGTCATTTGTGGTGTAGGTAACTATGTCGTCTTGGAGTAAGAGCTTCTCTAACGAGAGTGATCCGCGCTCGATGTACCGTGCTACGAATTGCGAGCTCTCTTGGTCGTGGAAGGGCTCTCCAATCCGTTCGGCTGCCCTCG
>JAYVGZ010000178.1:0-2583 GCA_043771805.1 Pseudomonadota bacterium | reverse complement strand
TCAGGTGTTTCGCCTAGAACTCTCGCCCGCTTTGTAGAAGCGGGATACCTCCACACTGAGGTAGAGCCAGACGGCTTAAGGCTTTACTCACGCAAGGAGTTAGATGAAATCTTCGGAGGAAATTACGAGTCAGCAAGCAACAGCGCTCAATCGTCGGCGGACACCGCTGAGACATCGAGAGAAAACGATGAGATTTCGACTGTTGAAAAAACGGCTGCGATAGAACACTCAGAAAGCGCTGGCGAGTCGCTAAAGACCCCAACCACTTCGGTTGAAACTCAAAGCGTCATTGCCCAGCCCATTCGAGTTGATCCATTCGCAACAAAAATCGAGTCGCCTCGTGCTCCTGACAGCACGGTTAATGTGAATCATTTCGAACGCGAGATAGCTCGACTTAAGAATATTATCAAGGCTCACGAAACGCTCCTTGATGCTAGGGATGCCGAGGTACAAGACCTTAAAAACCAGCGAGAATGGCTAAAGACTCGGGTTGAACGCCTAGAAGGAAAAGGTGAGCGCGATCAGATCCTCCTTCTCTCTGAGGCTCAGACCATTCGCAAGTTGATAACGATTCAGGAGCACAAGAAGTCAGCCGTAACGCAGTTCTTGCACTGGATCGGCCTTGTACCTGAGACAACAGCCTCTCAAGGGTCACTGGGTACCGACATCATTAAAACAACAGAAATGAGATCCTCTGGGGCAACTGGAAGCTCTGCACACTTTCAGAGTAGTGATTCGATGCATAGTCGTCGCGCGGCAAACGAGTAGCAAGCTCAGTCACAGTGTGCGTCGGAGCATTGTCCTCAATGAAAAAAGGGCAGGGAGAGTATTTCTCCCTGCCCTTTTTTCTTTCCAAATCGAGGATTTCGCCCCGTTCGGTGACTAGGACTTCTTCCCTTCCTGCTCAGTACCTTGTGAAGCCTCGGGAGCTGCAGCAGCTGGCGCGGCGCCGTCATCGTAATGGGGCTCAACTCGGCGATTGGCAGCACGTGCCCAATCCTCCTGCTCGGTAAAGAGCGGCTGAGATTCACCGAATGTCACCGTCGACAAACGGTCTGCGGCAACACCAAGAGCAACAAGCTCCTGACGTACTGCCTCGGCGCGGTCCATACCAAGCTTCATGTTGTATTCGTCAGAACCGATAAAGTCAGTATGACCTTGAAGGACGACCTTCACGGCCCCACCCTTCTGTAAGATCTGCCCAACTGTTCTTACCTTCGAGCGTCCGAGGGTATTTAATTTCCGCGAGTTAAAGTCAAAATTGACATCAGGAAAATATACAGCTCTCTCTGGCGCAACTGCCGCGGCCTCTGAGGCTGGAACTTGGTCGTAGTTGAACGGAACAACCGATCGACAATCTGGAACACTTTCATCTGCAGAGAAACACTCAGGCTGTCTGTAATCGTATGGCTCACGGTAACCCATTACGCTGCGGGTGATTTCGGTAGAAGAAGCGAAGTAACTAAGGGGCCTGAAAATAACTTCGCGCGCCACCCATCCGATAGGGTGAACGATGTAAGCGAGCACGCGCAGAGGGTGGGATTCAGACTCCCGGTAACGGGGCGCGGTGTGATAAGTGCTTAGCCCATTGTCAGCAGGGAGGACATCTTGAGCAAAAGCACTCGATGAAATCCCATCCAGCGCAACCACGAGGGATGCACACGCAACTACTGAAGCCGAAATAACGCGAGAACTAATGATACCCATGAGAGCACCTAACCTATACACTTTTCATAAACCGTATTTTACGGGGTCTTCAGTTCGACTCAGCCCGTAACCTCAACCACAACATCACACGCACACAGAAGTCATGCTGTATGATGCATACCATGGGGCGCCCGGTATCGACTATCCCCCAACTGCCTTCCCTTACCTGCGACAGCCCGCTCTGGCTCGTCTGAAACCGTCAGTATACGGCGTCTTTTTTTTCCCCGACGACCCCTTGATGTCTGATTATTTTTAATAGGTTAGGTATTTTTTTCGGCTGACCGTCGACAATCCAATGGCAGGACTTATCACAATACTTTCGAAGATGGCGTTTTGTGAGACTCCGTTCTTTTTTCGCAGAAGAGCGTGCGCCTACTGCAACAAACCTCAAGGCTCTTGTGCTTCTAATGACAGGTACCCTCTTCTGCTCTCCCTTCGTGCCTTATTCACTCTGTAACGAACACCCCTTCCCTGCAATCCGATTCGAATGCGGTGTACTACGCATCTTTAATTCAAACCGAAGTGGTTTTATTCCGGAGCTACCTCATCTTTTCGATGAGGGGCTTAAAAAGATCCGGCAAGTTTGAGGAGAGAACCCGTGTTCCGCACACAGCACAACAGTCAGCTCGTACGTTCTTCGCTCGCGCTCGGGGTAATTAGCTTTCTTATCTCGGCGCTGAGCCAGGGCCGCGAGCTCGGTTTTTCAATGCCACTTGGCAATTTTACCCTTTTCCTTGCCGCTATCGCTTTCGGCTTTCGCGGTGCACTGTACGCCACGATCGCAGGGGTGCTTCCAACGCTTTTTCTGGGCGGAGACGTGCACGGTGGCTTTCGCGTGGTTACCATGTTGTGTTGCCTTGGTGGTATTCGTTCCGT
>JAYVGZ010000177.1:0-3403 GCA_043771805.1 Pseudomonadota bacterium | reverse complement strand
CCTAACGACTCATCGTTGTTAATGGCAACCTAATCCTCAATCTCGAGGTAGGATAGTTTAGTTATGCCTTCTGCATCCAAATAGTGCACCTTCGCCCCTGATTCGTGGGGCCATAAACATTAGGCACTAGATTAGCACACGCATTGAAAGACCCTCGCCATAACCTTAACAAATGTCTTAAACCAATGTGTATTTCCAGATGACTATCTTCTCCTTTCAACCACTTAAGATCGCGTTGCTTCTGGTAGTATCCGCGTTGGCTACTTCAACCTCTACCTCCCATGCTGAGAACCTGGGAGAAGTCCTTCGCTCTAACACCATGCGAAAAGTCGACCTTTCAACAGAAATCGCCCGCCACCGACGAAACTCCAAGGGCAACCAGAACATGTCATGGTTTAACGGCATGGATCCGAACTCCAACTTTGCTCAGCTTTGGGCCACTACGCGAGGGCCACAGCTCATGACGAGCTGGATCGGAGCAAATATAGTAAACCACCGACTCGTTAACGCTCTGTCGAAAAGATACGAAGAAATGGCAGTCTCCAATTTTGCAATCTTCTCTCAAGAGAGCCGCGCCCCCGTTCGAGTTCGTATCCTCGTTCCTCACCCTACGTACCGCTCAATGGTTGAATACGGCACACTCTCCGAATTCAATGAACTACAGCCTCCAGCACTCCGCATCGTTGCGAGCGATGAACTTGAATTCAACGGGCAGAAAGGAACGTACTACCGTGCCGAAAAGGGCGGTTGTTCGATACTGTTCAAGCTCTCAAAGCTCACCGTTCTTAATTTGTCGGTGACGCGTTGTGAGGACTCCGAGTTGATGATGAGCGTGGCGAGGAACCTCACCTTCTCTCGCCTCAATCAGAAGCTTGATTCCTAAACGTGTCACGGAAGGTGAGAGAGCGAGATACTCGCCAAATAAAGAAAGAACCCAAAACCAACACAGTCCGTGACAGTGGTCACTAAGACCCCTGAAGCAAGTGCCGGATCGAGTTTCAAGATTCGAAGAAGAAGCGGAAAAACAGTGCCTGCGATTCCAGCGGAGATAATAGTGCCAACCATGGCAACCGCTACGATAGCTCCTAGCCATCCATTTCCCATCCAGAGATATGCACCAACACCTACTGCGGCCCCAACAGCAAGACCGTTGACCACTCCAAGTAAAAACTCTCTGGTGAGCACTTTCCAGGTATCGCCAAGGTCAATCTCACCTAACGCTAATCCTCGCACCATCAGGGTAAGAGTCTGCGTGGCAGCATTTCCCCCCTGCCCTGCAATTACTCCTTGAAACACAGCCAAAACGGCGCACCTCTGTATCGTTGATTCAAAGAGGCTCACCACCCATGCGGCGAGAAATGCTGTTAGCAAATTGATGTAAAGCCAGGGTAGCCGTCTTCGAATATCACGCCCGAGTGGGCTCCAGACCTGGGGCTGAGATGCTGCAACACCACCTAATCGTAAAAGATCATCTGTGGCCTCTTCCTCGATAACCTCCACCAAGTCGCGGCTTTTGACCACGCCCACAAGACGGCCATCGTGCTCGACCACAGGTATGAGGAGAAGTCCGTACCGTTTACTAATCGCAGAAAGTTCGCGCTGGTCGGCATCGACGCGAACTGACATTATCTCCCCTCTCATAATCGAATGCATCTGACGGGTCGGAGAAGAAGTGATAAGTTCCCGCAAAGGGACGACCCCTAGCAGCTCCCCTTGAATTCCAACGACGTAAAGGTAGTACGGACTCTCCGAACGCGGGGAGACCTCTCGAAGATGGGAAATAACTTGATCGACCGACATCTCGCCGCCCAAAGCGATAAAGTCTGGGCTCATGATGCCGCCTGCTGAGTCATCGGGATATTTGAGGAGCGGCGAGACGTCGCTAGAATCCTCCATCTGAGCGAGGGCTGACTGGGCCTGCGCTGCGGGCAAGTCTCCAAGAATGTCGGCCGCCCCCTCAGGGCTCATTTCATCAAGTACGTCGGCTAACTCAGAGGGCTGAAGTTCAGCGGCGACCTGCGCCGCATCGCCCTCTGTCATCTCCTCAAGGAGATCTGCGGTGGTCTGGGAATCAAGCTCTTGGAGTAAAGTTTTGCGGCTGGCCTGTTCAAGGTCTAGGAACGCCTCGGCTCTGTCTACAGGATGCAGCGAGGTGAGTGCGGCAATAGCGTCTTCCACCTGCCCCGCTTCGAGGGCAACCCTAACTTTGTTCAGAATATCGTCGACTTCACCGGACTGCATCGTACTTCTTTAAGGGAGGGAATCTTCACGGGTAGCCTACGGTTCATACAATGATAGGTGCGAATCGGCCACCCATTTGGATAATTCAGTCTCAGATACCTAAAGGGCGAGGCTTTAAGCGCACTGAAAGGTTTGATAGAGTTACCTAATAAGAAATTACGGGACACCCAATGAAGACCTCTGAACTACGAAGAAAATTTATCGAGTTTTATAAGAAACAGGGACACGTCGAGATCCCGTCGGTCTCGCTTATTCCAGACAACGACCCAACTACCCTCTTCACCTCCTCTGGCATGCAACCCCTAGTGCCCTACCTGCTTGGCCAAATTCATCCTGAGGGGAAGCGATTAGTGAATAGTCAGAAATCCTTCAGAGCCCAGGACATTGAAGAGGTTGGCGACAACCGTCATACCACGTACTTTGAGATGCTTGGGAACTGGTCACTCGGAGACTACTTCAAGAACGAGCAGCTTCCTTGGGTGTTTGAATTCCTTACCAAGGAAATTGGGCTCGATCCGAAGCGGCTGTACGTCAGTGTGTTCGAAGGAAATGCGAGCGTTCCGAAGGACGAGATCTCAATCACCCGATGGAAGGAGATCTTCGCCGCGATCGGAATGGATGCAAAAGAGGGCGAGCGAATTTTTGCTTACCCGGCCCGAAAGAACTGGTGGTCTAGAGCCGGCGAACCCGAAAACATGCCTCCGGGGGAACCAGGTGGGCCCGACAGCGAAATATTTTTTGAGTACCCTCAGGTGCAACACGATCCAGCGTTCGGCGACCACTGCCACCCCAACTGCGATTGCGGCCGGTACGTCGAGATCGGCAACTCGGTCTTCATGCAGTACAAAAAAGAGGTAGACGGAAGTCTCGTTGAGCTCTCTCAGATGAACGTCGACTTCGGCGGTGGCCTTGAACGAGTTGTTGCTGCCACGCAAGACGAGCCGGACGTATTCCGTATCGATATCTTCAAGCCCCTTATCGATAAGATCGAGTCGAGCTGTGAAGCTCGTTACGGGCATGATGAGACATCAACACGCTCCATGCGTATTATCTGTGATCATATTCGCGCAGCAACGATGCTTATGTCTGATGGAGCCATGCCCTCAAACAAGGCACAAGGATATGTGGTGCGAAGACTGATCCGGCGCGCAATCCGGTTCGG
>JAYVGZ010000176.1:0-8118 GCA_043771805.1 Pseudomonadota bacterium | reverse complement strand
GCTTTGAGCCTTGTATTGAGAGGTGACGAGGATGGTGTGGTGTCGCCGGAAAACAGCACTGTCGCCATTGATTCGATTTTTACCGGTGAGCAAGGGCCTCAAGTTGCTGACATTCCCTCAGAGGGGAAGGTAAAAATTGATGGTCGAGAATTCTTGATTTTCCACGGAAAGCTTGTTCCCCAGCAGCAGTGAGTTTGGAGGTACGTCGACATCGGCTTATTTTCAGTACTCTACGTTGTGACGCATAGCATTAAAACCCCGTTATCATGTTGTTTTTCTTGATAGTGCTAGCCGTTTTGTCTCAATCCTTCCCGAACTTCTTCCGACCGTAAGTCCTTAGAGATGAAAATCTGATCACCGGGGTTTCACCCCCTTTTAACAGCAGGCCTACGGGACGCACAGATTATGTCAGGATCAGGGAAAGACGAGAAAGGCGGACTTTTAGGATTGTTCTCTACCCGAGCGAGCCATTCGCGCTCAGGAGATCGATCGACGACGGGGGGGCAAGGCTCCAGTGGTAGTTTGGCCCTTCCGAGTCCCGCGGGGAGTAACGCTCCTTCTCCGGCGACCACAACAACGACCGGAAGTGGCACTAGCTCGAATGTTAAGCAGCCGGCTCAACCAACCCGCACAGAAATGTCGGCCCTCGCATCAACCATTATGCGCGAAGCCCGCAGAGAACTCGGTAGTGATTTCCAGATGCAGCAGCAAATGGGTAATCAGTCTACCGCAGAAACGGCGATATCTCAGGCCGTTGATCGAGTTCTCAAAAAGAGGGGCGAAGACCTTGATGACATTGAGCGCGCAAATGTCATTATCAATATACAGAAAGATTTGATGGGGTGGGGCGTGCTTCAGCCCCTCGTAGATAATCGAGAAGTCACCGACATCCACGTGTATGATTATCAAACTGTAGTATTGCAGCGCGGTAAGGTGAGCGAAACAACTGGGCTTCATTGGCCTAATCATCAGGCGTACGTGACCTTTATTGATCGTATGCTTCTTCGGCTGGGAAAATCGCTAACGACGCAACAACACACCGTCGATGCATCGTTCCCAAATGGCACCCGTATTTGCGCAGTTCACGAGAGCGTGTGTGGTCAACGCGGACCTCTATTATGTATCCGTGTTCCACGTATGTCTGAGGTTAGCCTAGAGAACATTATCACCTACCAAGTCGCTCCGCCGTTGATCGTCAACTACCTCGCATGCCTCATTCGCAGTGGCCTTGCTACGATGATGGTGGCTGGCGAGACGGGTACAGGGAAGACAACCTTGATTAAGTGTCTTTCAACGCAGTTTGGCCCCGACGAATCGATCGTGGCGGTCGAAGATACCCCCGAGCTGAATTTTCAACATCCATTCTTCCGATCTCTGGTGTCTCGCGCTCCGAATGCCGAGGGTGTGGGTGAGGTTACCCTTCAAGAGCACATTAAGACGACACTACGTATGACCCCCACTAGGGTAATCTTGGGAGAGATGCGAACTCCTTTCGCCGCGGAGGCATTCCTTGAGAGCGCACAGACTGGTCACGTTGGTATGTCGACTGTGCATGCGAGAAATGCACGTGAGACCCTCGTTCGTCTCGAGAGCTTGCTCGGTCGAGCGCAGAAGTCTGTCTCGATTGACATTATCCGTCAGCAGATAGCGTTAGCCGTTGATTCAGTGGTCTGGCTGATTCGAGAGAAAGGCACTGGAAAGCCCAGAATAGCAGAGATTATCGAGGTCGGGCACTTTGTGGAAGGGGTCATTCAGATACGCCCGATGTTCTCGCTTCTGAAGCAGGGCACTCGACCAGTGTGGCGGGTTGATTCGTGGAGCAGCAACTTCGATGAACAATTGAAAGCCGATGGAATACACCTCGGAGATTCTCCACCAGAGATAACGATCGGTGGGCCGGCGCAACCAGCACCTGGGCCTGGAGGTCGACGCTAATCGCAGGTGAGGCCGCTATGAATACTTCAGTAGGCATACTTCTCGTTATAGGCGCCATTTTAGTGGTCTTAGTTCTGGTGGTGTACCTGCTAGGGCTTCCTGTGACAGGACGATCGTTTGCAGGCCAATCCTGGCAAAAAAACATGCGATCAATGGTGTCAGCGCAACGTGGCGTATCGGGCGATGAGCTTTCCCCCAATGGCACTAAGTCGGGTATCTCGGTGGCTGCTACTACCGGGCTCGTCCCTGAGGCAGAGAAGATAACAGAAGGAAAACTAACACTACGTAAAAAACTTAAATTTGCTCATTGGAATCATATTCCACCATTTGTTTTTAGTTTAGCTCAAATCCTCATTAGTCTTATTTCATTCTTGGTGGTTCGACGATACCTCGATGCGGCGCTCCAGATTGCCTCGCTTTTGGTCGGGCCAATGTTCATGAACTGGCTGCTGATGCAGCGTGTTAATGCTCGCTTCAATAAATTCGACGCCGATTATCCCCAGTTTCTACTCTCATTAGTGGGCCTTTTGAAAACTGGATTGAATCCCGTCCAGGGGCTAGAGGCGGCCTCGGAGGGCCTTGATGTAGACTCGTCAGTGCGGATGGAGGTGCAGCTCATGCTCGAGCGTCTCCGGTTGGGGGTACCAGAAGAGCGGTCGATCGGGTCCTTTGGCGAGGACATAAATCACCCTGAAATTGAGCTTTTTGTGCAGGCTCTGATCCTGAGTAGAAGATTGGGTGGAAATCTCTCTGACACCCTGGATCGGCTTGCGAAGCAGGTTCGAAAGCGCCAGTACTTTAGGAAATCTGCCATGGCAGCGGTGGGGCTACAGAAGGGCTCGATCCTCTTTATTCTTTGCATTCTTGGCGGGCTGGAGGGTTATTTGTATTTCATATGGCCGGACTGCATCATCATGACATGGACGCATCCGACGGGCCGAATGGTTGGGCAAGCGGGGCTGTGCGGAATTTTGATCGGACTTTACTGGGTACGACAGGTAGCAAAAATTAGGGTCTAAAGCTTATGTCGATGATCATCCCCATTATTGCTGCGATAGCCGGGCTAGGATGCCTCGGTTTCCTCATGTACTCGTTGATGTCCGCGCCAAAGAATGACTTCCGCAATCTCATGTCGACGCGTACTAACGGTCCCGGCTCAGCGGCGATTGCCCGAGACAAGCTGGAGAACGATCCAACAGGATTAGAGTTTGAAAAGATTAAAACGGACTTGCGAAAAAACAGCAAAAAGTCCGCTGAGCCAACTCTTCAAGAGAAGATGTTTCGCGCAGGGATCTTTTCGGAGCAGCAGAAGAAGGATTACCGTCGGTTGCAGGTCTTGCTTCCTGTGGTCACCACAGTGGTTGGAATCATTGCGGGAAAAGCCTTGGGCGGACTCAATATGATGGTGCTTATCGGGTTGCTGGGCTCGGTAGTAGGGTTCTATTTCCCGTTCAAGGTTCTCGATAAGCGCATTAAAGCAAGGAACGAAGATATCTTGTTCTACCTACCTTTGGTGATCGAGCAAATTTCTATCGGCGTAAGTAGCTCCCTTGATATTGGCCCTTGTCTTTCGCGAGTGGTCCAGATGGCAGATGAAAGGGATAGCCACAATCCAGTGACCGAATTGCTTCGCTATGCGCAGTACCACATGAAATCGGGGGTGGGTATGGAGGAAGCGCTTGGCGAGATAGGAAAGCTCTCAGGAAGTATCGATTTAAAACACTCCTTCATGGCGCTAGCGCAAGTCGCGAAGTTTGGTGGTGAAATATCGAGACAGCTTCAAGAGCTCGCAGATGCGGTGGGATCACAGCGTGAGATAAAGATTGAAGAGAAAATTAAGAAACTAGAACTCGAGGCCACAGCTCCAGTTGCATTAGTTTTCTTCGGCTACATTGTCATTCTGCTTGTCGGATTCGGACTACAGATCATTACGAAAATATGATGTACTTTCCCCGTTGAGACGAAAAACTTAATGTATCTCCGGTTCAAAAATATGTTTTGTCGTGTGATTGTCTATCTTGTTGGCTGAAGCCCGGAAATCGATGAAGGGCTACCTACGTTACGCTGACATAGTACTAGTGGCTTTTGTGGTAGCAACAGCGGCAATGCTGATAGTGCCGCTTCCGACGCCGCTGCTCGACGTGTTGTTAGTCCTCAATATTTCATTCTCTATTTTACTCCTCTTAGTCGGACTGTATGTTCCTAGTTCCTCCGTTCTCTATGCCTTTCCGACCGTTCTGCTCCTCAGTACTCTGTTCCGTCTTGGACTCAATGTAGCCTCCTCCAGACTCATTTTGAGTCAAGGCGATGCTGGTCTAGTCATTGAATCGTTCGGCACGTTTTTGATTGGTGGTGAAGTCGTAGTTGGAGTAATAGTTTTTTGCATTATCACCATCGTGAACTTTATTGTCATCTCCAAGGGTGCATCTCGAGTCTCTGAGGTCGCCGCGAGATTCTCTCTCGACGCTCTACCAGGAAAGCAGACGGCAATAGACAACGATTCTCGTGCAGGTTTGCTCTCTGCTGATGAAGCAAAGCGTAAACGTGACAACCTAAACCGCGAGGGGCAGCTTTACGGCTCTATGGACGGGGCGATGAATTTCGTTCAAGGAGATGCTATCGCTGGTTTCTTCATTATTGTCGCCAATATATTGGGCGGAATTTATCTCGGGGTTGCGAACGGGATGGGGATTCAGGAAGCGGTGCAAACGTATACCCTTCTGACGGTTGGTGATGGACTTGTGACCCAGATACCCAGTCTTTTGACCTCAATTTGCGCCGGTATCGTTGTAACCCGCGTTGCATCGTCTGAATCTGCTACCCTTAGCAGTGACCTCCGTATGCAGTTCTTCTCGCAGCCGGTTACTTTGGTGGTTACGGGGGCTATCCTTCTCCTCTTTGCAGCGCTTCCCGGAATTCCGCCCTTTCCGTTTTTACTTGTAGCGACCTTTGCGATAGCGGGCGGAATTTTCCTGCAGCGTCAGAGAAGGTCTGATCCCGGATCGGGGTTAAACAGCACCGAATTTAGGCGACCAGCTGGACTACCCGCAAATACTCAGAGTGCCGTGGATTCAGAGTTCGATGAGCGAGCTATCACTCTCTTTTTAGATACGAATGTCCTTTATCGAAGCTATAAATCAAACCCGGCCAAATTTCTCGCAGTCTGGCAGGCGTTTCGTGCCGATTTTCTGGCCGATGTCGGGATGCTACTTCCGGAAATAATTGTTACCTCTGATGATCTTGCTGCCCCTTCCTCCTATTCGGTAGCGGCATCAGGAGTCGAGATGTTTTCTGGTAGAGTATTACCGGATTCTCTCTTGCTTGAGATTTCGAGCTCGCAAGCGGCAGTTTTAGGTCTTGAGGTGCTCGCCGAAGAGGACCATCCAATATCCGGTCACCGTGTTTTCTGGGCTCTTCATACACCGAATCTCCGCAAAATTTTGGAAGCCGGATCGATGCGTGGTTTCGACTTTTTCGAATTTATAGCGTTGCGAATCGCTCATTTTGCGCTCAGACACCCCGAAGAGTTTCTTTCGACGACTGACGTTCATTCACTCCTGCGACAGGTAGAGAAGAAGCATCCCGGGCTAATAGCGGAGGGCTTTGGCAGGGATTTTGTAAGTGTTCCAAGGCTTACAGAGATATTGCAGGAGCTAGTTCGCCAGGGCATAAGCATCCGTGATTTTAGAGGGGTGGTAGAAAGTATCGCTTCGTTCTGCTCCATGAATGGTCATTCACTTGAGTCTGAGCAAGCTTTTGATATGGCGACGATGATCAGCTCCATTCGTGCCGCCCGACGTCGTCAGTTGGTGCGTCGGTACGCCGGGGCGGCTCGAATATTAAGAGTGGTGGCGCTCTCAAGCGGTGTAGAGCAGGTTCTCCAGGAGGCGGAGTTCGAGCGGAGTACCCTTCCGTTGGCTGTTGAAGGTGATGTTTTTGAGGCGCTGAATGCAGGCTTACACCGTGTTTTAAAGCCCGCCTTTGAGCTTGGTATAGCCCCCGTTGCAATAGCTTGCCGCGCCGAGCTACGAGAAAAAGTGTTAACCGTTGCGCGCGGATATATAAGGACGGTGTATGTAGTTGCTTTTGAGGAGATGGACTCGTCAATTCCGATTCAACAGGTTGGTACTTGGTCTCTCGCTTATCGTTAATATATTAAAGATGCTGAATGATATGCTGAGTTTTTTGAGGGGCACTTTACACTGTGACTAATCTATCGAGACTTCCCGGTCAGGTCTCAGACTATTTTCTGGTCGAGGCACTTGTAGCTTCTACGAGAACTGCGGATTCGTTCAAGGCGCTTGATAAATTCAAGCGACAGAGTATTGGATTATGGCGAAGTCGTTCCCCGCTTTCGGTCAAGAGCGGGCAACTTGCCAAATTTGCAGACCGAGTCGAGCAGTTAAGTAGGATCCCGGGCGCAAGCGAAGTGCTCTCCTACGGGATTGATGCAGCTGGCTTTGCTTTTGCAGTTTTTCCTTCTTTCGACGGGTTGGGAGTGATGGTAGGTGGCCCGGAAGGGGCGGAAGTTGAAAGGCGGTACATTGCGATTGTAAGACTTATTGATCGCCTTCATTCTGCCGGTCTTGTGTGCGAAGATCTGTGTCTAGATTCATTCGTGATTGATCGAAGCGGTAACATTCGAGTCTTGGGTATTGTTGGAGGCTTCGATGGTGATGCAGAAGGCACAGTTGACCTACCCCCAGTCGATTCCCTCAGATACCTCCCACCAGAGCAGGTTTACTCCTTCAAAGCTGACGTCTTCGCGCTTGGTGTGCTCGGCTATCGGATGTTACTCGATAGTTTTCCGGAAGCTCCCGCAGACGAGACACCCTTGCAAGCAAGTGTTCTTAATCCGAAGGGCCCTTCGTGGGCTAAAAGCGTCATTGAGCAGTGCCTTAAGCAATCGCCCGAGGAGCGGCTCGCTAACGCCGGAGCAGTTTTGCGCGCAATTGCGGAGGCACGAGAGAAAGCTGCCAGCGAAGAGCTGTCACCAGCACTTCTCAAAGAGGCGGCCGGTTCTCGCAGTCCCCTTCGTCAAGGGGTATCGGCGGTCGCGATCGCTTTGCCTCACCAGATGGGAAGCGAGAGGCAGGCTGCGCCGCCTCCCGAGCAACCTAAAAAAAGGCCATTTCGAATTGGTCTAGTGGGGGCCCTTTCTGGCCTTGGTCTTATTGTTGTTTCTGGTTGGATGGTGGCTCGCCTGTCGCGCTCCGAGGTTGTTCCACCTGCGCCGACTAACGTCGAGCTGATGCCTGGCGATGTTGGTTCGCTCCCCCTCGAACGTGATGGAGCACCCGGCAATCCAGCAAAATACATCTCGCGTCTGGTGTCCTCTGACGATCCCTTGGCCCACGACGCCCTCATTCGTGCCTTGAAGGAAGCTAACTCTTCGGAGCTGCGTAATTTTGCCTGGAAGGCCGTTCTCGATAGGTCGCGTAGACTCGAAATGATTCGTAGCTCAGATCAACTTCGGACTTGGACAAAGAGTCAGGGGGCAGAGTTCGATATTCTCTCAATTGAAGGGCTAATTCGGTGCATCGATTCTGGCTTTCCTATGGAAGCCCGTATCAACACGTTGAAAGACGCCTACGGCAAGTACCCTAAATTGATAATGCGTCTCACGGCGGCACTAGCGCTAGACTTGAAGCAGCCTGAAAAATTCCAAGAGTTTCTCGCCACTATTGCGACCAGCGGCTCACAGATCGTAGACGCGCGTGATCATGGGGCGCTTGCGATAATGTTGCTCCTTCCAGAGATGAATACCCTATTTTTAGACGACATTGTCTCTGTCTCGGCGCAGATTCCTGATGAGGACCTGCTGTGGGGCCTAGTTGAACTAGGGAAGCGAAATGCACCTCAACTGCAGGGAGTGGCCGACCTAGCACTTTCAAGAAAAGTTTTCGAAGGGCCTCGAAAGGTTTTTTTAGAGATTTTGCGACGCAAATCTACACTTACTCCCGCTCTCGCAAACGCCCTGATACGGGGCAGCATGGTGCAACTGAGAGCAGAAGATGTTGCGTCACTTAGTGCCTGGTACGACGAAGACGCGAGCCTTGCTCTCCATGCTGCTATTCTTACCATGTCGGATGAGAGTATAGTGCTGGGCGCCTTTGAAGGCTTGCAAAGCAAGCCTAACTCAGATCGCTTTTTGACGAAGCTATTGGATTTTGTTCGCTCCAA
>JAYVGZ010000175.1:0-10138 GCA_043771805.1 Pseudomonadota bacterium | reverse complement strand
TCCTGCAAAACTTTACTCGCTGACCTCACCTCTCCGGTGTCCGTGTACTTACGGCTTCGGGATCGATTCAAGAACTGCTTCCTGTTAGAGAGCTCTGATTTTCACAGCGCCGACGACTGTCGCTCCTTTATCTGCTGCGATCCACTGGCAGAGTACCGCTTGGAGGGCGCACATTGCACTGTAAGCTATGCTGGCAATAGCCCGACGAGCTACCAGATCGCAGCTCCTCACGGTTTTTCTGAAAGTGTGGCAAGTTTTCTTGGCAGTATTTCAGTCAGTGAGGGAGATCTTCCGAAAGGAGTGGTGAACGGAGCCTTCGGTTACGTGGGGTGGAACGCCGTGCAAATGATGGAGAATATCTCTTTCACAGAAAAGCCGGACGGAATAGCGAAGATACCCGATGCACAGCTATTCGTGTTCCGATACGTTCTTGCATTCAACCATTTTCGGAACGAAGTTCATGTCCTTACCAACTTTGATTCAACGACCGATCTTTCTTCGGGTGAAGACGAGCACCGAACAGAAAGTTTCATTCGAGAAGCTTTAACCGGTAGTTTTCAAACTCATTCATTTCAAGTAGTGGGGACCGAGTCTGGTTCCATGACCGATCCAGAATTCATAAAGGTGATCGAGAAATGTAAGCAGCATATTGCTCGCGGTGATGTGTTTCAGATCGTGCCGTCAAGGCGGTATCGTCAGGAATATGAAGGGGATGACTTCCAGGTTTACCGCGCACTGCGCTCTTTGAATCCTTCACCCTATCTTTTCTACTGCGACTTCGGCAGCTTTCGCGCTTTTGGCTCATCCCCTGAAGCTCAAATAGTAGTTAAGGATGGTGAGGCGGCAATTCATCCGATCGCTGGCACGTGCAAGCGCGTTGGAAATGATGCGATCGATCGAGTAAGTGCCGATAGCCTACTAAACAATGAGAAAGAGAACGCCGAACACGCCATGTTGGTCGATCTGGCGCGAAATGATCTGAGTCGGCATTGTAAAGACGTCCATGTCGCGCACTTTCGGGAGGTTCAATATTTTTCTCACGTTATTCACTTGGTTTCGACAGTCATCGGACGAGTTCCGCCCGATGTTGGTGCCACAAAGGTAATGGCAGATTCTTTCCCGCTCGGTACACTATCAGGAGCGCCGAAGCACCGAGCTATGCAGCTCCTTGACGAGTATGAACCAACAAACAGGCGCATTTACGGCGGAAGTATAGGATTTTTTGGCTTCAACGGAGATGCCGTCCTCGGCATTATGATTCGATCGTTCTTTAGTGCACAGCGTTCTCTCTTCTATCAGGTTGGAATGGGGATTGTGCATGATTCGGTGCCTGAGCAGGAGGTTGAAGAGGGAAATGCAAAGTTAGGCGCACTTCGAGCGGCCCTCAGGCGAGCGAGCGAACTATGAACGTACTCATGATCGATAATTACGATTCGTTTACCTACAATCTCGTTCACTTGCTGGAGTCGTTTCCTGAAGTAGATGTGTGCGTGCGAAGAAATGACCAGATATCTCTCTCTGAAGTTGATGGATACCAGAAGATTATCTTGTCCCCTGGGCCTGGCCTGCCAAGCGAAGCCGGTATTATGCCCGAACTAGTGAAGCAATATTCACCGACTAAAAGCATTCTTGGAATTTGCCTCGGTCACCAATGCATTGGTGAAGTTTTTGGTGCGCACCTAAGGAATCTAAAAGTGCCTGTTCACGGTAAGGCAACGACCATTCAAGTCGTGGATTCTAACGAGCCTTTGTTTCGGGGCATTTCGACGAGGGTGACAGTGGGAAGGTATCACTCCTGGGTGGTAGAGAGTGAGGGACTCCCTTCAATATTATCGGTTACGGCACGCTCGGACGATGGCGAGATTATGGGTCTCAGACATACAGAATACGACGTTCGTGGCGTCCAGTTTCATCCAGAATCGATTCTCACAGAGATGGGGCGCGAAATGTTAGCGAATTGGATAGGTCGATGAAACAGCTCGTAAGCGATGTCTTGGATGGGCGGAGGCTTTCCACACCGGAGGCTGCAGACCTCATGCGCGTGATGGTACACGGCGAGTGTTCCGGCTTCGAGGTCGCAGGGTTGCTGACTCTTCTTCGTAATCGCGGAGTAACCTTGGATGAACTCGAGGGTTTTCGTACTGCTCTACTAGAGTTGTCTAGACCTGTGAATCTTGAGGTGAGTGATCTGCTTGATGTGTGTGGAACTGGGGGCGATCGTAAGGGAAGCTTTAATATTTCTACGACTACGGCCTTCGTTCTGGCGGGCGCCGGATTGAGGGTGGCCAAGCACGGAAATTATGCAGCGTCGTCAACATGTGGTTCATCGAACGTGCTTGAGGCGCTTGGCATCACGCTTCACACGGAAGAGGAGAGACTTCGATCGGATTTAGCTGCTGCCGGAGTGTGCTTTCTCCATGCGCCTTTTTTCCACCCGGCCTTGAAGGCTGTCGCTGAGGTACGAAGGGCACTCGGGATTCGTACGGTGTTTAACATGCTGGGCCCGCTCCTTAACCCTGCTGAGCCCCGTTCGCAGCTTTGTGGCGTCTACGGATTAGAGCCACTACGACTCTTCGGTTATCTTCTCCAGCGCCTTGGTAAAAAATTTGCGGTTGTGCACTCGCTTGACGGTCATGACGAGGTTTCCTTAATCGCACCGGCTCGAGTTGTGTCGCATCGAGGAGATTTTGAGTTCAAACCGGAAGATTTTGGCATGGACTGCATTGACCAAGAAGACTTGAATCTGGTCGGTGGTGCACGAGAGGCAGCTGCGCTGATCGATACAATTCTTTCGGGTAAGGGTACTCGCGCCCAGACTGAGGTAGTAATTGCCAATGCTGCTCTGGCAATCTGGTGCCACAAAGATGAACGAGACCTGAGTACATGCGTAGCATTGGCACGTGAAAGTCTTTCAAGCGGAGCGGCAAGAGAATCGCTAAAGCACCTGCAGCGGCGGTAGGCGAGTGGTTGGGAAGTGGGGGAGAACTACATGGATATTCTGCAGGAAATTCTAAGCTACAAAAAAACCGAGGTTGAAAGGAACAGAGCGCTCTTTCCAGTAAAGCTATTAGAGCAAAGCATGTATTTTAAAACACCGTGCGTCTCTCTGCGAAGTTATTTAAACCGCCCTGACTTGGTGGGGGTCATCGCTGAGATTAAACGAAAATCGCCCTCCAGGGGCGCACTTAATCCCTACATATCTGTTGATCAGCTTTCGGTTGGGTATATGCAGGCTGGTGCTTCAGCGCTCAGTGTATTGACCGATGTAAAATACTTCGGCGGCACAGGCGAGGACCTAAAAACCGTGCGCCGATTCAATTTTTGTCCGATCCTTCGAAAGGACTTCATCGTTGACGAGTATCAGATCGTCGAAGCGAAATCTTTAGGCGCTGACGTCGTTCTGCTGATAGCTGCGGCTTTGAGCCATCAACAGGTACGGCTGTTTTCTGGCGTAGCGCGCGCCCTAGGGCTTGAAGTAATGCTTGAGGTGAGATCGGCGGCAGAGCTTGATATGTGTGCTAATGCTGAGATTGACTTCGTTGGTGTTAATCATCGAAATCTCGCTGACCTTACTATTGATACAGATCGGGCACTACAACTTGCTGATAAAATTCCACCGCACTTGGTCAAAATAGCAGAAAGCGGGATTTCAGATCCAGCAAGGGTCCGCCAGTTGAAGGAAGCGGGCTTCAAAGGATTTTTGATAGGCGAACACTTCATGCAGCATGAAAAGCCGGAACTTGCATGTAAGCGATTCATTCAAAACGTAATTGGTGCGGTGTAAAGTGTCGTCAGCGCTTGCGGTAAAAATTTGCGGAATGAGAGATCCAAAAAACATAGCAGAAGTGGCTACATTGTTGCCTGACTATATGGGATTTATTTTCGTAGAGAGTTCTCCCCGCTTTATCGGGAGCTCTTTTGATATCGGGAATCTAGATAGCATTGCATCGATAACGAAAAAAATCGGTGTTTTTGCGAATCAAGACGTAATGAGGATTGCTGAGTCTGTTGCAAGATTCGGACTCGACGGAGTTCAGTTGTACGGAGAGGAGTCTCGGAATGTGGTGGGTACTCTTCGGAGTTTGTTGCCTAGGATCAAAATAATAAAGGCAATCTCCGTTCATAGCGTGAGCAGCTTTGAACTTTTACAGCAGTATGAAGATGTGGTTGATTTTTTTCTGCTCGATGGAAAGGAGCCGGGTTCGGGCAAGAGTTTCGATTGGTCCATCCTGGAGAGCTATCCCTCAAAGCGGGATTTTTTTCTTGCAGGAGGTGTCGGTGCGAACGCCATCCACAAGATTCGCTCGCTTGCGGCGAGACTACACACGCTGCGCGGCATTGATATCAACTCACAAGTAGAGACGTCTCCGGGCGTAAAAAATATTGAACTCATCCGAGAAGTACTAGAAGGGGTAAGGGTATGACATTCGATGTTTCTAAGGACGGATATTTCGGTGACTTCGGCGGAGCCTATGTCCCAGAGATGCTTTGGCCCAATGTTCGAGAACTCCAGCTCTGTTACAGAGAGTTAGTGGCTACTGATGACTTTCAAAGAGAGCTTCAGAGCCTTCTGCGAGATTTTGCGGGGCGACCAACGCCGCTTTTTCACGCTAAGAGATTATCCAAATTGGTGGGGGCGGAGGTCTTACTGAAGCGCGAGGATCTGCTTCATACCGGCTCCCATAAAATTAATAACACACTCGGACAGATCTTATTGGCGCAACGTTTGGGAAAGAAACGCATCATCGCAGAAACAGGGGCTGGGCAGCATGGGGTTGCGACAGCAACGGTTTGTGCACTCATGGGAATGCCGTGTGTTGTTTACATGGGTGAGGTGGACATCGCCCGACAGGCACTCAATGTGGCTCGCATGCGAATGCTCGGCGCAGAGGTTCGAGGGGTCTCGAGCGGAAGTCGCACGTTGAAGGATGCGACAAATGAGGCGATGCGAGATTGGATCGCAAATCCCGCAGATACGCACTACATAATTGGCTCTGTCGTCGGACCACATCCATTTCCTGATATGGTGGCTCGATTCCAGGCGGTAATTAGTGAAGAAATCAAAGTTCAAGTAGCAGCGTTCGGAAGGGCTAAGCCTTCGCATATCGTCGCTTGTGTCGGCGGCGGTAGTAATGCCATGGGTGGTTTCTATCATTTTATAGACGACGTGGACGTAAAACTGATTGGTGTAGAGGCAGCTGGCTGTGGTGTTTCAACCGGTAAATCGGCTGCAACGACTGCCCTTGGAAAATCTGGCGTACTTCATGGTAGCAAGACATTGTTCATGCAGACTGATGATGGACAAGTCGAGGAAGCCCACTCAATTTCGGCTGGACTTGACTATCCCGGTATCGGACCGCAGCACGCGGACCTCTTCAGTAAAGGTCGGGGCCGATACGTAAATATCACTGACTCTGAAGCGTTGGATGGGGCAAGAACGCTGGCACTCAACGAAGGAATTATACCGGCACTGGAAACTGCGCACGCTATCTCCTTTCTAACGAAAGAGTCTTTCGCTTCGACGGATTGTATTGTGGTAATCGTTTCCGGACGGGGCGATAAGGATATGAGCACTTATTCCGATGCTTTTTTCCGAGGGACAACCGATGAAAAATGACCGTATCGAAGCTCTGCCAGATCAACGAATTTTATCAGTGTTCTTTACTGCAGGGTATCCACGGCTGTCAGACACGACCACAATTCTTTCTGCGCTTGAAGCCTCAGGCGTCAATATGGTTGAGATTGGTTTTCCATTCTCTGATCCAGTAGCGGATGGTCCGACCATACAACGAAGTAATGATAGAGCGATTCGCTCCGGAATGAACTTAAAGCTTCTCTTCGAGCAGCTCGCTACAATGAGAAGCACGATAACAGTTCCGGTGTTACTCATGGGGTACTTGAATCCAGCTCTTCAGTATGGATTTGAGCGCTTTGTGGAAGATACGGCACGGGTTGGGGTCGATGCCTTGATCATACCTGATCTCCCTTTCAGCGAATATCAACGTAGGTACGCCCCTGCGTATAAGGCGCATAGGGTGTTGCCCGTATTTCTAGTCACCGCTCGCACGCCGCCAGAGCGGATACTTGAGTTTGATGCGGAAGAGCCCGCATTTATCTACGTCGTCTCGTCCGAAGCGACAACTGGCGGTAGTGCGGAGATTACTGAAGAGAGTGAGAGTTTCTTCCAGAGACTCTCCGAGATGAAGCTACGAAGCAAACTCATTGTTGGCTTTGGTGTGTCCGATCGAAAGAGCTTTGAAGTGGTGACGAGGCACACCCATGGTGCGATTATTGGAAGTGCTTTTCTTAGAGCTATTGATGGAGCTGAAGTTGGTACAGAACCTGATGAAAGTACCCTCATTGATCTTCAGACACGAGTTAAGGAATTCGTTTTACAATTTAGGTAGGGCTGTATGATTGTAACCTTTAGCGAGACGGTTTCTCGTGAAGATGTCACACGACTGATCGAGTTTTTTTTAAGTGCAGGGTGGAGTTCAACAGAGGTAAAGACCCAGACTTCACATTTCCTAGTCGCAATCGGCACAAAGGAGTTTGATATTCGTCGCGTCGGCTCTATGCCGGGAGTGAAAGATGTTCACCGCGTTACCGACCCCTTCAAATTAGTCTCTCGGCAGTGGAGAGTGAGGCCAACAACGATCTCGCTGGGTGATGGTATTGAGATCGGAGAAGAGGATTTCGCCATCATTGCCGGACCTTGCTCGATAGAGAGCGAGAAACAAGTAGAGTCGACTGTCGATTTCTTGTTGTCGCAGGGGGTTAAGCTTATGCGCGGTGGAGCCTTCAAGCCCCGTAGTTCCCCGTACTCGTTCCGAGGGCTCGGGTTAGAAGGTCTAAAAATGTTTTACCGGATTGCGAGATCTCGCGGTCTACGAATCGTAACCGAAGTTTTGGATGTTGCTCACATACAACCCATGTATGACTACGTTGATGTTTTCCAAGTGGGGGCGCGAAATTCGCAAAATTTTACCCTGCTTGATGAGCTCGGCCGGGTCGATAAGCCCGTTTTGTTAAAGCGCGGAATATCGGGAACATTGGAAGAGCTCCTACAGTCGGCAGAGTATGTATTTTCACAGGGTAACGAGAAGCTGCTTTTATGTGAACGAGGAATTCGTTCATTTGAAAAAGCATACCGAAACACGTTAGACCTTAACGCTGTCCCGTATCTGAAGGAAAAATCCCATTTACCCGTTATTGTTGATCCATCTCACGGAATTGGCGTACGGCGATTCGTACCAGCGATGGCCCTTGCCGGGGTGATGGCAGGCGCTGATGGATGCCTGTTAGAGGTACATCAGGAGCCTGAGATTGCGCTTTCAGACGGTGCTCAGACCTTGAATTTCACCGAAGCAGCGAGTTTATTCAGTAATATTCGAAAGTCATATGCCCTAAGGAAGCAGTTGTAATGTCGAATCCAATACGAACTTCCTTCGGGTGAAGCGATTAACAGAGACACGCTAAGACACATTTTCTGTCGCGACTTTCAGTTCCGGCAGAGCAATCTCTATTTTGGCTACCTTCTTCAGTTCCTGGATTTTTTGCACAAGCGCGTTGTTGCGCTCCTGGAGAAGGAGGCCTCTCTTTATAGATTCCTTGGCTTTCTCAAAGTCGGGTGGTTCAGCAGGCCTGCGCTCTTCCAACTTAATAACGTGGAAGCCAAACTGAGTCTTAATTGGTTGGCTCACTTCACCTGGCTTCAGAGCGAAAGCTGCTTGCTCAAACTCTGGTACCATCATCCCTCTACGAAAAAATCCGAGGTCACCTCCACTCTTTTTGCTTGTGTCGTCAGCTGAGTATTCTTGGACGAGCTTTGCAAAATCAGCGTTGGAAATGAGAGCTTTCTTTCTTGCGTCCGAGGCCGTTTCGAGCGCGGTCTGGACTGCCTCAGATGTTGCATCAGGAGGTACCCGAATTAAGATGTGACGTGCTCGAATAGTCTCTGGTGTTGCAAAAGAGTCCGATTTCGCATCGAAAGCGACCCGCGCATTTTGATCGGTAACCTTGATGTTAGGGCTCACCTCATTCTCTACGAAATGCTTTAAGCGCACTCCATCGGTAATCTCTTGAGTAAACTTCTCCCATGTTACGCCGTGGGCGGTGAGGGAAGGCATGAGTTTCTCTTTTCCTCCCTGGGAATCAATGAACGTCGCTACGTCTTTGTCGATTGATTCTGCGGATAGACTTCTCGACTCTTTTGCGGCCTTAACTAGTAGCTCTCTACTGATCATTGAATTTAGTGCGCCAGCGCGGAGGCGATTAAGCGAAGAGGGATTTGTCTGAGCCTGACTGACAAAAACGGCTAACTCTGGGCGCTGTAGCTCTTTATCGATCTCAGCAACCGTGATGGTAACGCCGTTGAGGGTTGCCGCAACGGTTGATGGGACGGGGCCTGCGGTTTGTTTTTCTTGACCCGAGGGAGTTTGGGGCTGTGCATTGAGCATGTGAGCGGGGCAGAAAGCGCACAGTAGGAGGGTAGTCAGAAGCGCAGTTTTCGGAAGGTTCGCAACACAAAACGAAGGATATCGCATCAAAGAAGCCCTCTGCAAAATCAACATTACCGCTACTCAAGGTAGTTTTAGCTGGTAGAGTATGCAAGGCAGATGTAGAAAAATAGTTCTAAAGGCGATTTATCTAAGAGGCCTCTATGAGCGAAAGTATCGATAATATCCGCAGGGACTACGGCAAGGGAATGCTTCGTGAGGAGGAGATCTCGGCGGACCCATTTCAGCAATTTAAGATCTGGTTTGAGGAAGCGTGTAGGAAGGAGAGTCATGAGCCCAACGCATGCGCGCTTGCCACCTGCGGGGCCGACGGACAGCCTTCGCTCAGAATGGTGCTTTTGAAGCGGTACGATGACCGCGGATTCGTCTTCTTTTCACACTATGAGAGCAAGAAAGGTCAAGATTTGAGTGCCTGTGCCCGGGCGGCATTACTTTTTTATTGGCCTGCCCTCGAGCGACAAGTTCGGATCGAAGGGCTTGTTGAGAAAACCTCCAGTCGGGAATCGGATGAGTACTTTCTGACCCGACCGATAGAAGCACAACTTGGCGCTTGCGTGTCTAAACAAAGTCGGGTCCTATCCAGCCGGGCCGAGCTAGATGAGGCTGTCAGTTCATATAAGTTTGACAGCGGCGACCGAGCTCTGACGCGGCCTGCTCTCTGGGGGGGCTACCGAGTGATTCCTGAGCGGTATGAATTTTGGCAGGGGCGCGCGAGCCGGTTGCATGACCGATTTCTTTATGAGCAGGGTGGCTCCGCATGGGTACGGTCTCGTCTATGGCCATAGCTAGCGTAGAGACTCATACCTTGCTGCTAGGCGGTGGCTATACCCTCGGGCGCTTGGCTGCTCTGTTGCCCCAAAGTTCTTTTGTAATCACGTCACGATCACCCGAACAGTGTCATCAATGGAGATCTAAGGGGTGGAATGCGGCGTGCCTGGACATCACAGACATCAATAGCATTCGATCTGTTTTCGCTCTTTACCCCGCCCTTCGAGAGATTATTGATAGCGTACCTCCTCTTAGGGGAGTTGAGGATCCCGCATTTGGTGTTCGTGCCGTCCTCTCGGTTGCAAGTGGTATTGATATAAAGCGAATTATTTACCTTAGCACTACAGGAGTTTTTGGAGTGCGAGATGGCTCCTGGGTCGATGAATCAACACCAGAAGCACCATGGAATCCTTTGGGCGAAGCTCGGTATCTGTGTGAGCAAGCTTACCGTAAGTCAGGGGTGCCGTTTACCGCACTGAGGTTGCCGGCAATTTACGGGCCGGATCGAGGAATCGGTATAGCGCTGAGGAGTGGAAGCTACCGCTTGGTAGGTGACGGGTCAAACTGGACAAATCGAATTCATGTAGAAGATCTGGTCAAAATTTTACTGCGTAGTCTCGCAGCACAGGAGCTGCCTGATTCTCTGTGCGTGAGTGATGATACGCCAGCTCAGTCAAAAGAGGTGGTCCGGTTCTTCTGCGAGCGGATGGGGCTACCCCTACCGGAGTGCGTTTCTGAAGAAGAGATTTTAGCCCGCGGTGCGTATACGATGCTCTCTAACCAGCGTATTCGTAATTCAAAGATGAAGAGCATTCTGGGCCTTGCGCTCGAATTTCCCTCGTACGTTGAAG
>JAYVGZ010000174.1:0-23730 GCA_043771805.1 Pseudomonadota bacterium | reverse complement strand
GTCGGCCTAAAATTATTCAGCCGACCATTCTGTACAATTATCCGAAAATTTTGCAGCCCCTAGCACGAGTAAGCGATCACAGCCCTGAATTAGTCGATCAGTTTCAAATGGTTGTTAACGGCTGGGAGATCGTAAAGGCTTACTCTGAGCTTGTTGATCCTATTGACCAACGAGAGCGCTTCGAGGGCCAGTACGCCGCTAAGAGTGGTGGCGACGAAGAGGCAATGGAAGTAGATGAGGGATACCTCGTGGCCATGGAGCACGGAATGCCACCCATTAGCGGGTGGGGAATGGGTGTTGACCGTGTGCTCGCTCTGCTCTCAGGGCAAGACAACCTGAGGGATGTAGTGCTTTTTCCATTGATGAAACAATCGTAGCAGAACCGTACATTAACAGAACCGTGGAGACCGACGAGTGGAAAGTGAAGCGACGTTGGAATCTACAGTTAGAATTTTGAAGAGTGTGTCTGTACTCACGCTTCTTCTGAAGCGTGACCTCGCAAAAAATCTTGGCCGTTCCTGGGGCTCTTTTGATTCTTTTGGGGTGCGGGCTATTGATGACCTTGCATTTCAGCCTTCAGGTATCAAAAGACTTATCCTTTTTACTGAAGCGCCTGCCCATTCGGCCGCGGATAGTGCGGTAGCAATACCTGCGCAGATAGCCTTAGAGCGAGCGTTCTTCCATCTTCAGTGCATCGATGAAATAGTTATTAATCCTCGATCGCCGATCGAGGGTGTCCCTCTTTCGCAAAGCTACCTTGATTACTCACTTTCCCCCGGCACTCCAGAGCAGATTGTTCTCCGGCGAGCAGAGGTGCCATACATTATTGGCGCGCTGGAACTAAGTGATGACGGTAAGAATACCGCCGTAAAAAGAGCGACAGCGCTGCTTGAACGGCATGCTCTGTTTCCGGCACTGTATGCGGCTAGGAAGTTACGAATCTCGAATGACGACCGGGATGCATGGTTTATCGAACTGTTTGCGATAAGTTTTCTAGGGCTTCCAGAGGAGGCTCTCCGTCTCTACGAAGAGTATCCCCATCGTGGTGCGGCTGATTCAGATGCACAGCTACTAGCGGCACGTTTTCGCCTTCTCCTTAAGCAGTCAAACGAGGCGAGGACGATTTTGCACACACTCACTTTTAACGAGCGGTTTGGTTCGCAAGCACAGTGTGAGTTAGCAAGATCGTTTGTAGCCGAGGAGGATTATGGGCGGGCCTTAGATTCAGCACTTGGTGCTCTTTCAAAGAATTCGAAGAATCTTGAAGCCACCCTAATACGCGCGCTCGCTGAGCGTGGGATCGCGTACCCTTCTGGTGACGAGGTGGGGCTACGAGATGCTCTAAAGCTTCTTGAAGTTGTGGCCACAGCCGGCGGCTACAATTCACCGGAGGCACTATTTCATGCAGGAGTAATTTTTGCGCGTCTTGGCGCTCTCGAAGAGGCTGAGACAACCTTTCGCCAATCTCTCTTTCAACGTGATCGGTTTGCATCTCGGGATGCTCTTATCCGAGTGCTTTGCTCGCGCGGTGACCGAGAGGCGGCATCGATTGAGTTTGCTGCCCTCCAGTCAATACGGCCTGACCTAGCCGAGAGCGTATCGCAGGTGGTTGCGGACCTTATAGCCGAAGATGCCGAATCTGATAAATCCGAGGGTCGCGACAGTTCCTCGCTAGCTACGGGCGCGATAACCGCCGACGAGATCGCCCAAGCCAAAGCTCTACTGCAGTCATGGAAGATCCCACTTCGGTCTACCTGCGATGATTTCGCGGCCCTCGATGAATTCATTAATATGTATGCCCCAGCCGGGCGCTTCGCTGATAGTTTGCCGTTTTCGTTTCTTAACGGAACCGGAATTGAGCCGTTAGCGCGCTCTCTCGCGCTGCACCTTGGTAGCATACTGTGCGACGCGCAAGCCGCCGAATGGGGCGTGAAACTGGGTGATGTCGAAGTAGTAATTCGCCCGGGTCGAGTTCGTATTCCCCTTGAGGTCTTCGTCCGGGACCGACTGATGCTCGGTGCAGGTGGTGATAATCTTTCGGAACTGCAGTCAATCATCGCAGATCTCCCGGAGGATCTTAGGCCTTCAGCAGGTCAGGGATGGGTGGCGGAGTGGCAACCTAGTAGCGTGCCTGAATTGGACCGAATCACAGAAGAAGGGCGATGGACGAAGGCGCGGCTGGAGGCATTCGGTTTACCGCTTTTAGGCGAGCTTCAGGATCTTTCTCAAATTGATCTTTTTATAGATGGTCATTTCGATCCCGGTGGGACTCTGAAGGATGGAGACAATACAATACCTGCCGAAGATGTTCAGAGGCTGGTAGATGGGATCGGTATTCTCATCGGTATACTAGTGAATACCGTCTTACCAGTGCGATGGTTTCAACATGCCGAGCCCGAGGGGATCTCATTTCTCACAGAGAATTTAGGTCGGGTTTTTCCGGTTGCTAAGACTCAGAGGCGGGTATACCTAGGGGACGGCGCCGACTACGGGGCCCGACTTGGAAGTTTCGAACTTAGTGTAGCTACGGCCGTTGTGCTTCGAGAGCTCAAGGATGGCATGGTGTCCGGGGTAGATAGCGTAGCACTTCGACTTAAGAGGCTTTCACGTGCTGTCGGTGAATTCTCCGCCACTGAGCTGAGTTCCTTTGCCGAAGCGCTTATCCGCCGAGTATAGCGTTTTCCACAAGTCCGTAGCGAAATCCAGCCTTTCGGAAAACGGTATCGATTTGCGGATGCGAATCAAAACACTATAGGTTCGACATCCGTTACCGCTTAACAATTCTGAAGTTCTGGCCTCCGGCCTTATCTTTCTCGGGTTTCGCAATTCCCGGCGTTGCGGGCTTCGCCTTTGCCTCCTTCGCTGCAGTCAGGAATTCAGTGGTTTCGTCCTTCTCTTTTGCTCGGCCACGAACGTGGTTGCGTATCTCTTCCTCGATCCGATCAATCTCCTGATCAATGAACTCGTCGAGCGCCACTCGTTTTATGTAGTCCACGATTGCCCCACGATCCATTCCTGTGATGCAGGGGTGATTCGAAATAACTCGCGGTTGCGACGGATTTGAGATGATCATGACTTCGTAGCCGTCGCACATGCATCGGACCTGTATATGTTGGTTGAGGTACTCTCGATTCGATGCCATCCGATTGAGTGTGTGAAGAGGGATCGGCTTCTTGAAGGGATTGTTGATATCAGGGCCAAGAATCTTCCACTTCAGATACCCGGTCATTTGATCGAACCAGGTTCGGTGCAAGGCCTCAAGTATTTCCTTACCTTCCGGGGTAGATTGATTCACCATACGAAGCTCACTCCCTACTTCATCCTTTGTGAAACGGCAGAATCGCCACGAGGGATGACGATCGCAGCCTGGATTTTAGCAAATTTAATGTGTAGATCACCGAGTCACTTTGCCTGGGCTTAAGCCGACTCGGCCAAACGCACCGTACAGAGATTCCCAAATTGCTGAAGTTGTGAAGGATTTAATTCGTTCTCCCCTTGAAAATTGCGAGGGAAATGACAATTATTTCCCGCGTATCCGGACCACATTGGCGTTTACCTGTAGCTCAGCGGTGGAAAAGATACTAACCATTTGAAAATATTGTATTTGTGCCAATTGCCAGGGTGTGCTTGAGTTGGGCTTCGCCGTGGCCCAAGCCGTGGTTGTTTGTAACAAGGTGACACCCCGGCTGGTGCTTCCTAGAGAGGAGAACGTCAAGAGATGATAGAAGTTGAGGGAATTTCAAAGAATTACGGCGACTACATCGCTGTCTCGAATATCAGCTTTTCGGCAAGTAAGGGTCAAATCGTAGGGTTTTTGGGACCAAATGGTGCCGGAAAAACCACAACAATTCGAATGTTGGCTACTTTCCTTCCGCCGTCATCAGGCACTGCTCGGCTCGCTGGTTTCGACATCCTCACGCAGCCCGACTTAGTTCGCCAGAATATAGGCTATCTCCCCGAAAATCCCCCTCTTTACGGAGAAATGACGGTTTCCGAGTACCTTCACTTTGTAGCTGAGATCAAAGGTGTACCGAGGGCTTCAGTCAAGAGTAGGGTAGGCGAGGTTCTCGAGCGGTGCTTTATCGCCGATGTAAAGGGAAAGTTATGTCAGCACCTCTCTCGTGGATACAGGCAACGCGTGGGCCTAGCTCAGGCGATCGTTCACGACCCAAAAGTTATTATTCTCGACGAGCCCACAAGCGGGTTAGACCCAAAACAGATCATTGAGATTCGCCAGTTGATTAAGTCTCTGGCGGAGAGTCACACAGTTATTCTCAGCACCCACATTCTTCCCGAGGTATCGATGGTGTGCACCAAGGTGGTGATCATCAGTAAGGGGCGCGTTGTAATGGAGAGTGACATGGGTGACCTCACCCGAGAGAAGAGCTTGGAGCAGGTGTTCCTCGATAGTGTGAGCAAAGAGGTAGTTCCAGATGCTGCCGTAGTTGGCCCGTAGAGAAAATTTAAAATCTTCTTCGTTTGGAGAGTTCAATAAGATGCGCACCATAATCGCAATTTGCAAAAGAGAGCTGCTCTCTTTCTTTGTATCGCCGATCGCTTACTTTGTGATCACAGGCTTCACACTTTTGGTAGGTTTTTTCTTTTTTAATTACTTGGCCTGGTTCGCCCGGATGTTTGAGATGTCACAGATGATGGCATTTCGGGGCGGGCAAATGCCCAATCTAAATCAGACAGTAGTTGAGGGTGTCTATCAGACGATGCTCGTTATCCTAGTATTTTTAGTTCCTCTTCTTACGATGCGTACTGTAGCAGAGGAGAAGCGTCGAGGAACGTTTGAACTGCTGATCACATCACCTGTCAGCATCTTGCAAATTGTCATGGGAAAATTCTTGAGTCTGATCGTCATCATCACGGTGATGCTCGGAATAGCATTTAGCTTCCCTCTTCTCCTCATTAACTATGGAACCCCCGAGGTCCCGCCAATTATCTCTGGCTTCGTTGGGGTTCTCCTTTGTACCCTCGCGTTTGCCAGCATAGGGATGGCAGCCTCGTCGTTTACTGAAAATCAGATAGTGGCGGGCGTCAGTAGTATGGTCACGCTGCTTCTCCTTTACGTAATACAAGCTCCGGCAGAGTCAATCGGAGGTGCAACGGCCGAGGTGCTGAAGTACCTCTCACCCGTAGAGCAGGTGCAAGGCTTCATCAAGGGCGTCGTCTCCCTTCAGAGCGTCGTTTATTTTTGCAGTCTCATTTTCATAGGTTTGTTCGTTTCTCAGCGTGCGCTTGAAGCTCACAGGTGGCGCTAATACTAGATTGTTTACACAGTTTCTCATCAAGGATACGTAACATGGAAACCGCTCTTCGATTTTCAGGATATTTAGGTGTCGTTTTGGTTGTATTTGGCGTTCTGGGGGCGATCGTCGCTCCGCCAGTCACCGATCAACCTCTCTTGATTGCGCATCTGGTTTTAGGCGTGCTCTGCCTTATCGCCTGGGGAGTCACGTCTGGGTTAGAGGGGTTCTCTAAAGCGGGTGCAGCGCTTTCGGGTAGGACCGCCCGATTTGGTCTTAATGCATTTCTTTACAGCGCAGTCGCTCTGGGCCTTGTGATCGTCGTGAATGTATTTTCCTTCATGAATGACAAGCGCTGGGACCTCACTGAAGCCGGTGTGTACAGCCTTTCGGAAAAATCCGTGAAGATGACACAGAACCTAAAGCAGAAGTTACGCCTCCTGGCAGTCGATGCCCCTCAAGTTCAGGAGCGCGGAAAAACCGAGGATCTCTTGAAGCTCTATCGGTACCACAACGATGCAATGGTGTCGTACGAGATTGTTGATCCGAGAGCTCGCCCCCTTGAAATGGACAAGCTAGAGATGAAGGCCGGAAACTTGTTGTATCTGGAATACGGGGAAGGAGCTCAGAAGGCAGTTAGTCGAATCAACGCGATTGATGAGCAGTCCGTCACAAATGCCATCATCAAGTTGACTCGGGGTGCAGCGAAGAAAATCTACTATATCCAAGGACACGGTGAACCACAGCTTGAAAACCAGGCTCAGGGGGGATTGAAAGAATTTGAATCTGCCTTGTCTGATGAACATCTTCAAATTGAAGGGCTCTTATTAGCTCAGACTGGTAAGATCCCCGAGGACGCCGCGGCGGTTATTTTTGCTGCGCCCCGTAAGCCGCTGCCTCAAGCAGAGAAAGATATCATCATCAAGTACGGAGATGCCGGCGGACGGTTGGTGCTGATGGGCGACGCTGAAATCCGCGACATCTCTGATGTTGGGGAGATAGCAGAGCATTTCGGTATTACGATCGGAAAAGACGTAATCATCGATGAGCAGCTTCGTTTGTTTGCAGGGCCGGAAATGGCAGTACAGTTCGTTCCCCAGCAGTTTAGTCAACATCCAGTAACTGCGCGGCTGACCCGAGCAGAGCCTCCGGTGTTTTCTTTTGCCTCTAGTGTCTCGGCTGGAAAGACGGACACCAAATCAACCTACACCGAGCTGATGAAGTCGGGGCCAAATTCATGGGCTGAAAAAAATCTTGACCTTATCTACAATTCTGCTGAGCCGAGTGCCTCAAAAGAGGCCAATGATATTCCCGGACCAGTCGTAATCGCGGTCGCCCTCGAACGTAAATTAGATCTCCCTAAAGACAGTCCACCCGTTGGTTCTGACGAAGTTAAGTTCGAGAAGAGCATCCGAGTTGCTGCCTTTGGTGACTCAACATGGATTCAGAACGGTAATCTTGCAGCCATGGGAAATCGAGATTTGGCGTTAAATGTAATAAATTGGACGGTTGGCGAAGCTGACGCAGTCGCGATTGGACCTAAGAGTCTTCGAGCCTCTGCGATCCCTATTCGCCAGGAAACCTTTAACATTATCTTAGCTCTCAGCTTCATGGGACCGGAGTTGATCTTGGTTCTTGGGCTTTTTGTCTGGTGGAATCGTAGGCGCGTTGCGCTCGCATAACGGCTTGAACGCGATTGAGCCCCCTCTTTAGGTTAACTTCAGAGAGGAATCATACCCAGCGGTGTTGAGTATGTTCTTTATCTGCCGGGAAGATGGAGTACGTAATGAACTTGAAAAAAACAGTTTTTCTCGGGGTAATACTCCTGGCGAGTATTATTTATCTCTTCAGGGTTGCCATGCCCGCGCGCGAGCGTGAAGCGAAGAAAGATATGGCTTTTGTTTCTCTTGAGGTTGGAGAGATTGAGAAAATAGAGTTCGCCAGACGACCAGTAGATGCTAGCGCCGCGGAGGCTTTTACAATCGTCAGTAATACACCGGCACAAAATGTGGCCATGGCGAAGGAGGCCACTCCAGCCGGATCGCTAGATCAAAACGGAGAGTCTGATATTCCAAGCGATCCGGAAAACGTTACGGGCCCGTCCTCCCTCAAGGGGTGGGAGATAGCTTCACTAAAAGGCGCTCCCCTCGATACAACCGTGGTGAGCGCTATGGTCACCAACCTTCGCGGCTTAAAGCTCGGGGTGCCGATCGAAGAATCTGCTCTGGAGAAAGATTTTAAAGTCTATGGCCTCGATAAACCGATTTTGACTTTGGTAATTCGCCCTCGCTCCGGCGATTTCACCGAATTGGCGTTCGGAAAGAAAAATGAGTACCTCGGGCTGCGATATGTGAAAGTTTCTGGGCGTCCGGGTGTGTTTTTGGTCGACGATGCGGCGTTCACAACCCTCAACAAATCTTCCGTCGATGTGCGAGAGAAGGCTCCGATAAAGTTTGCTGATACGGATGTCAGAGAGTTAAGCATTCAGTCGGCTAAGGGCGCTGTAAAGGTGTCCCAGGTTGCGGCCGGAGAGTGGAAAATTCTGGAACCCTCTCAGTTTGAAGCGTCCACAGAGGCCGTAGGGGATCTCTTAAGGTCAATCAAGGATCTAAGAGCATCTGAATTCTTAGACGGACAGCAAGGCTCACTCGCTCAGTTTGGGTTAGAGAAACCAACAGTTTCAGTTTCGCTTTCTTTTCGAGAGGGGATCAGCCCAAACCCGATGGTTGTGAAGGTCGGGCAGGTGTCAGACCCCAAAGACCCTGCTACGAAAACCGTTCATTTTACTTACTCGGGGGCCCCTTCGGTTCTTCGTACCTTATCTGACCCATTCGCAGCCCTTGAAGTTGATAAAGATACGCTAAGAGATCGCAGGGTGTTCAAATTCGGGACGAGTGATATCGCTCGTCTGCAAGTCAGTGGAGACCAGGTCTCTACCCTTGAACTTGTGTCAGAGGGAATCGAGTGGAAGGTTAACGGAAAAGAGGGCGATGCGGTTTTTGTAGAGGAAGTCCTCGATAACCTTACAGCACTCAAGGTAGCTGAGTTCTCATCCGCAGTCGCCGATGTAGGATTCGACAAGCCGCACCTTACCTTCACGATAACCAAGAAGGGGGATAGTAAGGAGGTCGTTGTGCTGACGGTTGGAAAACAGGCTCAGCGCCCAGATGGAGCTGCGTTCTATGCTCGAGTCGGTGAATCGGGCGAGATACTGCTCCTCAAAGAATCCGTTTTGCGACAGGTTACGCCGCGATTCGAGACTCTGCTCGCCGCGACTCCGACTCCAGCGCCGGCAGCAACTGTGGATGGGGCGGCCTCAGCAGGCGAATAGCAGGAGCGAGTACGCTCCTCATTCGGTTACTCGTTATGCCGTCTCCTTAACAAGATTTTTCAACTGTCGAAATAACGCCGACCTGCGGCGCTTACGAATATTCAAGAATCCCGATAGGGTAGCATGACATCTAATCTCAAGTTCTTATTGGGTTTTGTCAAATTGATTTTTATGACAACCGGAGACCGCTACAACACTTTTTGGCCACGTTTCGGTGCTGGATTTCTTGATAGCGCCGCGCTTGCGCCACTTGCTTGGTTCGACCAAGTCCTTTGGAACTATAGTTCATCGTCGGGTGCCTTGCTTTCTTGGAGTCTAGCTTACCAAGTAATGGGTTTACTTTATTCTGTTGGATTGGTTTTTCTTTTTGGACAGACCCTTGGGAAAATGGCAACAGGCGTGGTTGTTCTTGATAGCAACGGTAGAAAACTTACCCTGATGCAAGCAGTGCTACGAGATATCGTCCAAGTGTTTCTCGTCCCAGTTTTTATTGTCATAGTTGGCAACAATGTTCTTGCTGGACGGCTTGAAAACCGAGGACTGGGCGATACACATTATCTCATGTGGTTTGGCGTGATCATGATGATTTGGGGAATTCTGGAACTTATCACCATGCTCTTTAACTCAAAGAGACGAGCGATCCATGATTTCATCGCTGGAACGGTGGTCGTGAGGCAACCGGTCGAAGAAAGAAGAGTCGGTTACCGAAAGCTTAGATGGCTTCTGGGTGCCTTTTTAATTCTTAGTTTCGTTGTGCCGCATGTGTTGCCGGAAAACAACATGGAGACCGGAAAACCTAAATCAGATTCATCGAAGGCCTCTAATCCAGAAGCACCTAATCATTGATAAATTTTAAGAACATGATTATGACTGCTCTACAAACATCACATCAAGAGTTGGTAGAAGTCATTCAGGTCATAAAGTCATTCGGCACTAAAGTAGCACTTAAAGCTATCTCTTTTTCTGTTCCAGTAGGGCAAATTTGCGGGCTACTCGATCCAAATGGCGCAGGTAAAAGTACGCTATTTCGGTAAGCACCGCAGCAACGGCGTCACTAATCCGACTTGCGAATTTCCGGGTGTTTTCGAAGCGGCGTCCAATTCTTAGAGCTGCTGGATGCGCCGGATGATCGGTTCAAGTGAAGCAGCAGATCGAGGCACCTGCCGATCAAGTAACGGCAGAGTAGACTGGATACGTTTGCCTTAAAGGTTTGGCGAATGGGTAGGGAGGAGATTCGGAGCGGCTAGGATAAAAAGACGAGGTAGTCGCTTTTAGATTGAATGAGCGCCCGGAAAGAGCAGTCATACATGGTGGTTAAAAACCCGCAAATATGTCTTTGAATCCATATTACTTTTGATGCATAATGATATGAGTTGGAGTGTTGAGTTACACGAAAACTTTGAGCCTTAGCGCTCTCAAAGCTGCTTGAACCATTTGGACCCCAATTGGGCAGGCCGCACGTCGATACGCTCAAAAGTTCAGCGCACGCAAACCTAAAGGAGCTTCGCTTCTATGCTGACGGCGGGGTTTGGAGGGTCGCATTCGCCTTTGACACTCAACGAGAAGCTATTCTTCGTAGCAGGAGATTAGTCAGGGGCAGCGAGAAACGATTTTATCGTAAATTGATCGCCAAGGCAGCCGCACGCTTTAGCGAGCATCTTGCAAAACGTCGGGCCTTAGGAAGGGAAAAGTAGGATCTATGGGCACAAAGTTATCGACCGTAGTGAATCGTTTGCCTGTCAAACGTCGAAGGAAGATTGGGCGACGTGCTTCCGAACTCATCGCCCAGGAGCATACTCTTAGGGACCTAAGAAAGGCCCGCGATATGACCCAAGATCGGTTAGCTGAGCTACTTAATATTGGCCAAGACAGCGTCTCTCGACTCGAGAAACGTACCGATCTTCATATCTCTACCTTAAAGGAATATATTGTGGCTTTAGGTGGAGGGTTACGACTGATAGCTGAGTTCCCCGACCGACCCCCTGTAGAGTTGAGTGGTCTTGGAGAACTTGAAGAAGAAGTAGTGCGGCCTAGGCGTAAGATAAAACGCTCCGGCACGGGGAGCACTTCGCGGTCGAATGTGTGACGACGATTGAGAGTATTTGATGAAAATCACCAGTGTGTCAGGAACTTTTCTAAGATTCATAGATCCCCTACTTTCAGAACTCGAATACCCCGATCCCGAATCGAAGGAATTTGATCATGTGGTCAAGGCCGGGTGGACGATCTGGAATGCAGTAGTGAAAAACGATGTTGAAGGCGATCCTTCGTTTCTTCTTTTGGCGAAGGAAGCCATCCCCGCACCGCTATCGATTTTGACCGATGAATTGATCAAGAGAAAGCAAACTCTCTTTGGAGCGGATAAATATTTGATCGGTGTCTGTGAAGTGCGGACTAAACCTGATGGTACAGTCACACTTTATGCTGATGCGCGAAAACCTGCCTGACCAATATCGCATTTGCTTTATCTGGGATGGAAAAAACGCAGAGATAGTTGAGATTACGGATTACCATTAACGGCTTTTATATGAAGACATTCAACGGGGATTTTCCAATAGCGGTTCATCCAGGGGGAATTCTTCAAGAAATGATCGAGGAGAACGGTCTCTCTCAGGTTCAACTTGCACGCCACCTTAAGATGGATCCGTCTAAGATAAACGAGATCTGTAAGGGCCGCCGCGGTATCTCGGCTGAGATGGCAGTCATTCTTGCGAAGGCTTTCGGCGGTTCCGCTTCGACCTGGATGAACCTCCAAAAAAACTGGGAACTGAGCCAGGTCGATGAGTCAATTTCAGAGGATGTTGAGCCGCTTAGGCGTCGTGCTTGAGAGACGGTGTATTGCGCAATCGTTCAAGGGAAATGAGGGGGCTATTGATTAGTCCGAAGCACCAAAATCCTAGAGCCGTCATTGCATGCCTTGAGAATTGCGACATATCCGCGCTAACCTATCCCCACGATGTTGCGGAGGCTCTTTCTTTTTTGTTTGGTTGTAATCTTGGCTAGTTCTCTAGTCGGAGCCCTCTTTGGTGCGTGGGGTTACTACTACTTCACTCGCGACCTTCCGAAGCTGGCACGTATTGAGGACTACAAACCTCCCGCAGTAACTCGAGTACTTGGTAGCGACGGGACTCTAATCGCCGAGTTTCTCTCAGAGCGCAGATACCCAGCAAAGTTGAAGGAGGTTCCAGATGTCGTACGTAAGGCATTTTTAGCCTCGGAAGATGCCTCTTTCTATAGTCACTCTGGAATCGACCCCATGAGTATTCTTCGAGCGATGTACAAAAACGTGCAGAGCGGAAATGTTCGCCAGGGCGGATCTACGATTACCCAACAAGTTGTAAAGAACCTCCTGCTCAGCTCGGAGCAGAAATTTGGTCGAAAGGTGAAGGAAGCAATCCTTTCATATCGGCTTGAGAAGCGCTTCTCGAAGGACGAGATCCTCGAGATCTATCTCAATCAGATATTCTTCGGTAATACCGCGCACGGTATCAAGGCCGCAGCTCGAATGTACTATCATAAGGAGCTTTCAGAGATAACTCTTGCTGAGGCAGCAACGCTTGCTGGCCTCCCGAAAGCGCCGAGTCAATACTCGCCGCTGCGAAGTATGAAAGCGGCAAAGAACCGCCAAGAGTACGTCTTGCGACAGATGGTGAAGGCTCACTTCATCACGGAGAGTGAGCGTGAGGCGGCGCTCAAGGAGAAGCTCACGGTATATCCAGCGACTCAGCAAAATATCTTTGCCTCCCCTTACTATGTTGGAGAAGTCCGGCGCGTTTTCGCAGAACGGTGGAAAGATCTCGATCTCGATAGCGATGGTCTTGAGGTAGAGACAGCCGTTGACGTTCACGCCGATGACTTGGCCGCTCGGGCCATGAAAAAGGGGCTGAAGGAAGTTGATAAGCGCCGAGGGTGGCGCGGGCCAAAGCTGCGACTTTCAGAGGAGGCATATGTAGAAAGATACCTACCTCTTGTGCCGGAGAAGCTAGAGGTTGAGACGCCCTATCCAGCTCGAGTGGTGGCAGCGGTGGGGAGAGGCGCCGTGAAAGTTCAATTGGGGAAGAATTTCTTTACCGTCAACATAGACGAAGCCACCTGGGCTCGTAAATTTAGGGGTAAGGATGATTCTACCCGGGGAGTTTTGCCCACAGATATAGTGGAGCCTGGAGATCTGTTAGAAATTTCCCTCCGCCCCCACACGCCTAAGGAGAAAGAGGTAGAAAAAGAGACGGCATACAAACTGACTCTGGATCAAACACCGGATATTGAGGGTGGTATGGTGCTGATTGATCCAGCGTCGGGGCAAGTAAGAGCGATGGCTGGCGGGTACGATTACGGAGCCAGCCAATTCAACCGTGTAACTCAATCTCTCCGCCAGCCAGGCTCGGCTTTTAAGCCAATTGTGTACCTTTCAGCAGTTGATAAGTATCGGTACACGCCCGCTACGATTGTATACGATTCACCCCGAACCTTTCGGGTAGGTGATACATTCTGGACACCGGCAAACTTCGATAACAGCTTCCTCGGGCCCATAACCCTGCGCACTGCTCTCGAGAAGTCACGGAATTTAGTGTCCGCAGATATCGTATCGCGGATCGGTGTAGACGCTTCCATCCACTATGCGCGCGCTCTCGGTATAACTAGTCCGCTCGGACGTAATCTTTCGCTTTCACTCGGAAGCAGTGAAGTGACGATACTCGAACTAACTCGAGCTTATGGCGTATTTGCAAACAAAGGCATGCTGTACGACTCGGTCTTCGTGACGAAAATTCGAGATCGCTTTGGAAACATACTTTACGACTACGAACAGGAGAAGCTCGGGAAGGCTAAACAGGTCATCGGTGAGAATAGTGCGTTCATTATGGCAAATATGATGAAAGGTGTTGTCGAGCACGGCACTGGATATAAGGCGAAAGAGCTTGGGCGCCCGGTAGCAGCGAAGACCGGTACGTCGAACGATCAGATGGATGCGTGGTTTATCGGCTACACGCCTGAATGGGTTTGTGGTGTTTGGGTGGGCTTTGATCAGAAGAAGCAGATTGGGACAAAAGAAACAGGCGGGGTGGTCTCAGCGCCGATCTGGATGTACCTGATGCGTGAGTTTCTGGATTATCGAAAGTCGTTGGGGAGTGAACGACTTGAGAAAGAGGCGCAGGAAGAGGCTGAAATGCTTGGTATCGAATATGCGCCCCCTAAAGTCACTGAAAACCTCGACTTTGTTGTGCCCGAGGGAGTGGAGCCGTTTTGGGTTTACAAGAGCTCGGGGGTTCGAGCTAACGCGGGAGATCCGGGGGCAATTCTTGAATACTTCGTGAAGGGCACAGAGCCAGAGCGAGCCCCACCCCCGTCGGAGATCGCTGAGGGACAGGAAGCGAGCGAAACCTCCTACCTTGAGAGCCCTGATTTGTAGAGCAGCGTGTGCGTTTTGTTAGCGCCCCCCTTCCCGAATGAAGACTCGGAGACCCGTTATTGTGTCTTGCTCGCGAAGGGCCTCAAGGACATCGGCGCCACCAACAACCTTTCCAAAAACTGTAAACTGACCGTCCATATTATCTGCTTCACCAAGCAGCAATCGGAACTGGCTACCGCTCGATCGCCTGCCGGGATTGATCTGCCGCCCCCTGGAGTCGGACACGTCCGGTTGACGTGACATGCTTAAGGTGCCGAATCTGTGGTGACGTTCGCTGAACTCCGGTGGTAGGGTGTATCCGGGCCCGCCCAATCCATTTCCGCGAGGATCGCCTCCTTGAATCAGGTACCCTGGTTTGTAAAGGTGAAATTTCAGTTCGTTGTAGAAGCCTTTATCGGCGAGGTATTTGAAGTTAGCCACATGCCAAGGAGCATCCTCAGGGAAAAGTTCTATGAAGATCGTGCCCTTGCTGGTTTCGAGTATGGCGCTACGGATTTTAAGGACCTCGTTTCGCCCCGGAAGTTCGAAAGGTGGATCAATTTCGGCCTGGGCGGGGTAGGCCTGGTTCACGAGTAGGAAGGCGATGAGCACTATTTTTGAGATCCACTTCATGCTTTTCAAAAGTCCCAATAATTACGACACTGTACCGGCTGGGATACAAAAGAACGATTCGCTCTTAGTGTGTACTGTGCGCACTCCAAGGGCTCTGATAATAGATCCCGTAAAGTGAGTGTCACACCCCCGTAGTTACAAAGTAATGTCTCAAGTAGGGAATTGTAAACCGAGAGTTTTTCTGTTGGGCCTCGCTCTGATAGTGGCAGCTCTCCTGCGCCTGCCGCCCTGTTCGATACCGCCGAGTTTCGGTGAGGAACACGAACTAACGGGCCAGACCTCGAAGTTAGATGTCGTACTGCTCGTTGATTCCTCTGGTAGCATGCTTTCGACTGATCCGCTTCGGTTGCGGTACGAGGGCGCCAAGCTTTTGCTGCAGTTTCTCTCCAAGGAAGATCGACTTGCTGTCGTATCCTTTGCCGCCACAGCATCGGTCACTCGCCCTCTGAGTCAGTTCGACCCGGCGCAATCAGACGTGGTCATGAAAGAGATCGAGGGCGTTGAGGCAACTGGTATGTTTACTGACCTGCTTGAGGCTATAAAAACCGGGAAATCTTTACTTGAGTCTGACCCTCGCGATGACGCACAACGAGTCATGGTCCTGTTGTCGGACGGAAAAATGGAACCCGATCCTGTCGTGGCCCTTCCGATGGCCCGCACTCAAGACCTCGTTAACAACTACCTACCAGACTTGAAGGCAAAAGAGATAAAGGTCCACACTCTGGCATTTAGTGACCAGGCAGACCGTGCCTTACTCTCTGAGGTAGCAGGTGCCTCCGATGGACTGAGTTGGTACACACTCTCTCCGAACGAGATCCATAAATCGTTTGCCGATCTGTTCCTTACGGTAAAGCGGCCCCAGGTAGTACCTCTTACAAGCCGGGGCTTCCGTATCGATGATGATGTGCAAGAAGCAACATTTTATATCGTTCATGATGAGGGCGTTACGCTCACAATGACCAGCCCAAAGGGGCAGACGATATCGGAAATAGAGAAGCCCGATAAAGTAAAATGGTTTAGCAGTTCTCAATTTGATGTTGTTACTTTAGAGAAGCCAGCAAAGGGCGATTGGCAAGTACACGGCGTGACCTCCAGTGACGGATTCGCTACCGTTCTCACGAATCTAAAATTAACGACTGAATGGCCAACAACGGTTCGTTCGGATGAGCCGGTTCTGTTGCAAGGGCGGCTTTATGAATCGGACAAGCCGGTTGCCTTGCCCAGCATGAGTGGAGTTATTAAGTACGCATTTCAGATCTCACCGACAGATAAAGTATCCGAGCCGATCATCCGTGAAACACTCGTTGATGATGGCACTCTCGGAGACAAGATTGAGAAAGATGGTATCTTTGGTCGCCTTGTTACGATCCATGAGCCAGGCGAGTACAAGTTGACAATCGTTGCTCGCGGACCGACTTTTCAGCGAACGCAGCAACTTCCGTTCCGTGTCCGGCCACGGCTCATTACGCTCTCTGCAGAACTCCCAGCAGAGGGGCACAACGCAGGCGGCCACCACGGAGGAAATTCTGCACCCGGCACAGGCGAACATGCAGGTGGCGAGCAAGGCGATGGGCACACGGCGCCTGAAGGAGCACACGGCGCTGAAGGCGAGCATGCTAGTGACGCGGAGGAGCCGAAGGCCGGTGGTAGTGGAGTAGAAGGAAAAAATGAGATTCTGAAAGGGGATGGTCGGTGGTTGTTTCGCGTCACTTTGAGTAGTGAAGTTACCTCCTTCAAAAAATATGAAGTTAAACTCACCGCGCGCAATTCAGATCGTAAGAAGTATGAACTTCCCCTGAAAAAATCACTGGACGACCCGACTGTGCTCGAGTTTTTAGCAGCTGGGTTGCCTGCGGACGGTCACTACCTGATCGAAGCGAAGTTAATTGCAGAAACGAAGAAACGACAAGAGGTGGAAGCAGAGAGCCGACCTGTTCGGTTCGAGAGAGTAACCTCTGGAAAAGAGATCGAAAATACAGTGAAAATTGTAGTAGAGGGAGAAGAAAAGGAGCCTGCCACACCGCTTCCTTTTATTCCGATACTATGCGTTCTTGTAGCAAATTGCGGAGTTGGCGGGGCGGTGTTTTTAAAACTGCGCAAAGGTCAGGCGAATGTTGGGCCAATTGCAGAGAAGTATACAACTCCACCAGAAGTGGTAGCCTTCATTGAACAGCTTGAGGAACGGGCTGCAATGACCGAAGTGGATGTTAACGACCCAATCTTCACTGAGGTACAAGGTCCTCAAACACCTATCCCGGATGCGCCGGCGCCCGACGCGGAGCCAGAGGGATCCCAGGAGTCATAAAGAGAGTGCTTTTTTTAATCATCATAATCGGGCTTATTCAAGCAGGAGGCATCGGCTTCTTTCTCTTCACCCTCGCAAAGAAAACCAACTCTGGTGCAGCCGAGACGACCTCTAATCTTGAAGCGGAGGTCGCCCTCAAGACGCAGCTGAGCGAACGCCTGCAGACGCTTATTTCCGAGATGGCGGATATTGGGGAGATAAAACACAAGGTTGCTGAGTTTGTCGTGGCGCGAGAATCGCTGAAGGCTGAGCGCGGACGCGTAACCATCACCCAAGCGGAGTTGGAAACAATCGAAGTTCGTTTGCGGGAACTAGACGAAATTGCCCGTGAACTTGAAGCGAGCATGACCGAGACCAAGGAGGAGCTGAAGATCCTCCAGCGCAAGGAGAAGGAGCTAAGCAACAAAAATGAAGCGCTCCGCGAGCAAATTCAGAGCTCTCTTGCAAAGATAGACGAGATCATCTCGCAAATTGAGCTTACTGCCCAGATGCAAGAGCAGGTAGCTCGAGCCAGGGCAGAGCTAGTTCGAACCGAAGAGCAGATTCAAACGCTGCTCACCCAGATTCAGGAGGGTAACGAACAGTACTTCGTCCTTAAGAAGCGCTTTGATGCCCTTGATATTGAGTACGCCCAGCTGTACGAGAAATTTTCTGAGCAGCAGGGCTAGTAGACTGTTTCATAAATAATCATGCACTCAGCACCCAGATTTGGCCCATCTTTCGCACCTCCTCGGTCGCGAAGTCCTCGACGTGACTTTGGCCACGCCTGTGGCTTCACTCGGTCGTCGGCACGAAATCTGGGCCAAATCTGGGCGCTGCGCGCACGATTATTTATGAAACAGTCTACTAGCCTGCATCGCCGATCAATCGATGCGCCCTCGCGGTAGAAAACCAGTGAGCGATGCAGGCTAAAGCATATCCTGTGGATCCATATCGAAGGTGATTCGAATATTTCTCCCGGCAGAAAAGCTGCTCCTGACACTATGCATAAATGCCTGAAGATGGGGCGCCGAGTCTCCCTTGCAAAGAAGGTGGTACCGCCAGTGACGCCGTACCTTCTCAATCGGCGCAGGTGCTGGCCCAAGAACAGTGACACTATGGCGCCCTGCAAGCCCGTGAGCGACCTGTGCAAGAAGTGCCGCGTTGTTACGGGCGTCGGCTTTCTCTTCAGCGGACACGATGATTCGAAGTAGGCGCTTAAAGGGCGGGTATCCCATATCACGGCGCGCGATCAGTTCTACATTTGCAAACTGAAGAAAATCCTCCTTAGCTGTCATTTGCAGGCTAGGGTGATCAGGTAGCCGAGTTTGCAGAACAACCTGACCTTGCTTGTCACGACGCCCCGCTCGTCCAGAGGCCTGCGTAAGAAGTTGAAACACACGCTCGCTAGCTCGAAAGTCGGGGACGTGGAGTCCTATGTCGCAGTCTACGATTCCAACAAGGGTGACATCGGGAAGGTCGTGACCTTTAGCAATCATCTGGGTGCCCACAAGGATATCAATCTCTCGGGATCGAACCTTCCCAAGGATCGTCGTGTAGTCCTGAAGCGACTGTACGGCATCACGGTCAAGCTTTCCCAGCCGCGCTTTCGGTAGCAGAGTCTGCAGCTCCTCAAAGACTCTTTCGGTTCCCGCACCTCGATTTATGAATAAAGGCTCAAGTTTACCTGGGTCGACAGCCCCTAACTGGTCTGTTTTTTTGCAGCTCGGGCAAACAAGAAGGGGAGCGGATGAATAGCCACAGAAATGACAGAGAAGAGAGTTCGGTCGTTGGTGATAGGTGAGAGTCACGCTGCAGTGTGGACATTCAAGGACGTACTCACAGTGTGAACACTGCAGGTATGTTGCAAATCCACGCCGGTTGTAAAGGACGAACGCTTGATCTCCTCGATCGAGTGTTTGTTCCAGCACCTGAAGAAACTCTCTGGTGATACCCTTCGAGGGCATCGTCCAAGGTTTAATTTTGTTGAGATCGATTATCTTGTAGGTAAGACGTTTAGAGGTGAAGAAGCGAGCAGGCAGCTCTAAAAGCGTATGCTTTTTATTGATTGCATGGTGGTACGTTTCAAGGGAAGGGGTTGCAGACCCTAGTACGATCGGGCAGCGAGATAGCTTAGCACGAACGATTGCGAGGTCTCGTCCATGATACCGAATACCTTCGCCCTGTTTGAAGGAGCTATCGTGTTCTTCATCCACAACGACAAGGCCCAAGTTCATGACTGGAGCAAAAATCGCTGAACGGGCACCGATTGCGATCTTACATTCACCTCTCAAAAGTCTAGTCCAATTTGCCCATCGATCTTTTGCTTTCAAACTACTGTGAAGGACTGCTATTGGGGTATCAAGGCGTGCTTCGAACCGCTGAATTAATTGTGGAGTGAGGGCGATCTCGGGAACAATAAGAAGGGAACTCTTACCGCACTGCAGAGCAGCATGGATCGCTTCGATATAGACTTCGGTTTTTCCACTTCCGGTAACGCCGTACAGAAGGAATGAGTGGAATTCGCCGGCTTGGATGGAATGTACGATCGCTTTAGTTGCACCGAGCTGTGCCTCGGTTAATTTGGCATCTCGTAAAGTATTCGAGGCTTGAAGGTCCGAGTTCGATGGAGTTCGATAAGCGAAGCGACGAAGAACCCCCCGTTCTTCGAGGCTTTTAACCATTCCCCCTACGTTCTTAAAGTCGTGACGAAGTTCGGATAGGAGAGCCGCGCCCCCAACACTTTGTAAATGAGCAACAAGACGCGCCTGAGAAGGACCTAATTTTGCGCCGATGTTGGCACTATCGGCCAGCTCAACTATGCTCTCCGCTCGTCCCTCGGCGAATGATGGAATCGCTAGGTCTAGAATTTTCGAGAGCGGTTCAGCGTGATATCGCGCCATCCACTCGAAAAATTCAAGCTGCTCTGGAAGAAATGCGGCGATCGGATCGGCGTCCGATGGGATTTCCTTCAGGACAACTTTTTTGGCGATCATCGCCGACTGGGCAGCTTCTTCGCGAGAGGAATTGACCGATAGAACGTAGGCTGCGGTGGAGCGGCGCCCAAATGGCACCTCCAATCGATCGCCAATGCGAGGGGGTGGAAGTTGAGATGGGTAGGAGTAGAGGTACTCTCCATCAATAGGAGGTATCACGACCGAAATGAGGATTGCTGTGGTGTTCATGCGTAGAGATCACGAGCCTAAGCCATCTCAAACGTAACTTCCAGAGATACCGTTTGATACGTTTTGCTTGTCGAAAACCAAACGTTGCCAGAGAATTAGGAAAGTATGTGATTCTCGGGTGACGGCATGGCGTTGTGTGCATCATACTTGAGGGCGCCCTACTTTTTAGATTCACTGTTGCAGCGTTGTGCGCTGTCGGGGGATCCAGAACGCCGACTAACGCGGGGAAAGAGATAGTGTTTGGAAAATTATTCAAAAAGCGCGAGTCCCTGTTGAGCCTTGATATTGGCGGCAGCATGATCAAGCTTATCGAGTTAAACACCTCGGGCCTAACTCCGGTTTTAGTCAATCTCGGCATCGCGCCCACGCCAGCCGAAAGTATCCAAGGGAACGCCGTCATTCGGCCGGAGCTTTTGGCGGACGCAATTACAGCCCTTCTTGAGGAAAATAGTATCTCTGACAAGCGCATTGCTCTCGCAATGCCGAGTCCGAGTGTATTTACAAAGCGGATCAAGATGCCGCACATGAGTGCTGAAGAGCTGGCAGATAATATTCAACTCGAGGCAGGTAGCTTTATTCCCCACAATATCAACGCCGTGAAGTTAGATTATCATGTGCTCGGAGAGTCTGGTAAGCAGCTGGATGTGCTTGTTGTCGCGGTAAAGGAGGAGATCGTCGACGGATTCATAGAAGCGGTTTCGATGGCAGGGTTGGAGACGGCGGTGGTCGACGTCGACTATTTTGCTTTACAGAATGCTTTTGAGTCAGGGTACGGTGATTTAGTCGATAAGACCGTGGCGCTGATCAATATTGGCTCTCGCTATTCGAGTATCAATATTTGTCGGGGGGGTGGCTCCTTATTTACCGGGGATGTTTCGATCGGGGGCAAGCTTTTTACCGACGCTCTTATGGAGCAGCTTAGTATCTCCCATGAAGAAGCTGAACGGTTGAAATGCGCGCATTCGGGAGCTGACGAAAAAAGTCAGCAGGCGCGCGAAATTGTCGAAAAAAATGTTGAGTACGCCGCTTCAGAATTCAATCGTCAGTTGAGTTTTTTCTGGAGCGCCTCGGGAGCCGAGGAAGGAATAGATAAGATCTTCCTGAGCGGGGGAGCGGGTCAGGTTGCTGGACTACTAGAGGAGATCAGCGAAAAAACTGGCATCTCTAGCGAGCATCTGAATCCCTTCAAATCGGTTGAGATTCCGGCAGGGTTCGATAAAACCTACGTGCGCGATCTGGCTCCGCTGATGGCCGTATCGGTGGGTCTTGCCCTAAGACAGCCTGGCGATAAGATTGTGCCGGAATTCATGGAGTAGGTTAAATGATTAAAATCAATCTGCTCGGTAACGATACGGCAGTAGACTATTCCGGCCATATTGTCGTCGGCGCCTACATTGTATCTATGGTCGTTTCCGTAGCGGCATGCTTTTTTTTATCCGCCTGGATTAGTGGTGAGATTGAGGACCTGACCAATCAGAAAAACGCCAAAGAGAAGGAGTTGGCCCGCATACAGACGGTTACTCAAAAAGTAAAAGATATCGAGAAAAAACAGAAGGATCTTGAAGATCGGTTGGTGAGAATCGCAACGCTGAAGCGGAATAAACAGGGTCCTGTGCGAGTATTGGATGCCTTAAACTCGGCGCTCCCTGAGCGCGCTTGGTTAGCGGAAGCTAGAGAAAAGGGCGATGTTATGAAACTTGAGGGCCTTGCGCTGGACGGCGAGACTATCTCCCAATTCATGCGTGAGCTAGAGAAATCAGATTACTTTCCAAAAGTGGAACTCGATGTTGCGAAACAGGCTACGAAGCAGGGTGTCAAGATTCAAGCCTTCTCCATTCGCGCTTCAGTTAGTTATGCCGGCAAAATCGGCCTCGAAGAGACACCTAGTCCAGCTGAGAAACCGAAGGGAAATGGGAAGTGAGGTATTCGATGATTCTCAAAGCGCGGAGGGGTGATGCATCCTGTAGTTGATGGTATTCTCGAGCGGCCGTTGAGCCATAAGCTTGGTCTCTGGATTGTTAGTATTTTACTCGTTGCCGGAGGCTTCTGGCAGTTCTCGCTTTCGTCCCTGATGACAACTGAAGCCGAGCTCAATGAGTCGGTCATTAAACTTGACTCTGAGATTGCTACAGAGAAGCGGTTAGCGGCCAAGTTAAACAAAGCAGAAGAGCGCCTAAAAGATTTGGAAGGGCGTCTTCAGAGTGCACTAGAGCAACTACCAGATAAATCCGAGATCGATAATCTCCTCGAAAAAATCTCAAATGTCGCTCGAGAGTCTGGGCTCGAGCTCAATTTGTTTCAGCGTAAAGAAGAGAACTTCAAGGACTTCTATGCCGAGGTGCCTGTGCTTGTTTCAGTGACGGGTACGTATCACCAGGTAGCCACCTTTTTCGATGAAGTAAGTCGACTTCCCCGAATTGTAAATATCAATCAGATATCTGCCTTCGATCCGAAGGTCGAAGAAGACGCCGTCATTCTCAAGGTCGATTGCGTTTTAACAGCCTTTCGCTATCTTTCCGATCGGGAGCGATCTGAAAGACAGCCTGAGGCTGACAAAAAGCGGCGCTAAGCCTCACTTAAGTCACGCCCACTAACAAGTTTCTCCGAGGCGAGGTCACGCTATTAAGCATTATTTCTGGGCGAAGAACGCAAAAATTTTCATAGGCCGGAGACGATGTTTGTTCTTGCCATGGTGTGCCACGGTGAGTTCGATACAACGGGTAGTATTGCACAGCACGATAGTGCAAAAAGTAGCGATACCTTTTCAGCACAAGGGTCATCTCACTTCCGACTGCGTAAGATCGCTTATTGACAGAAGTATAACTCACTTCTTAACTTAGCATCAGCGTTGCTCAACAAGGCTCTGCCTGTCTGACAGTAGTACAAACTCGATCGCTCGTATGAGTGATCGAGTTATAGGTAAGTTCAGCAGGCATGTCTTCTACATGTGTACAGAGGGTGTTGATCACTTGGCTGTGCAGACCTAGGTTGTAATTTGTTCAGAGAATTGGTTTCCTGGACGCTGGTAGTTTTGTTCTAGGTTTGCTCAAGCGAGTGCTCCTCCCGGGGGGATATCTCATGATTTTTACCGCGAATAGCAGGCGGGCAGCCGTTTTAAGTTTGGTTTCATTTGTAACCCTGACCGCACCGGGGTGTATCGCCACTGATTCGGCGATAGCGCCGGAGACGTCACTATCGGACGTAGAGGGTCCGGTAACGTCGCTTGATCTTCCGGTGAGTGACGTAGTGGCCGCTAGCGCTAGTACTTCTACGCGGGATTTAATCGATAAAGCACCTGGCACTTTCGGGATCGCGGTTAGTTCTGCGCCCGGCCTCAATCAAGTTGCCATTGATACCAATTCAGAGAAGCCTGAATACAGTATCCAAAGGCTGTCCAACCCTGACCGTCTGGTAGTGGATCTTCCGGCCGATGGAACCCGCGCAAGTCGGACTATCGCCGTAGATGGCATGCCATTCATTTCGGGCCTTCGAATTGGGTCGCACCCTGACAAAAATCGATTAGTGTTTGACCTGAATAATTCAGCAGAGGTGACCCACGATGCGACGGAGCAGGACGGGAAGGTCATCATCTCGCTGAGAGGGCCTGCAGTAGCATCCGTTGTCAGCACAGATGAGATCGCAGCTTCGGTGACCATGCC
>JAYVGZ010000173.1:0-6971 GCA_043771805.1 Pseudomonadota bacterium | reverse complement strand
TGCCTCCAGCGCTGGTCGATATGCCTGATATTGAAAATACGAAGCACCCGAGAGTGCTCGCATCACGCTTGCTCGCGCTTCAGAATCAAGAATGAGTTGAGAGACGAACGGACCATGAGCTTTTAAACGGTCTTCAATAGCTGGGCTTTTATCATCCATAGACTCCCCGCTTAGTACATAGTCGCCAGGGGAGGTCAGGAGAGTTGCTAAGCTCCCACCCTAATACAATCCACGTAATAAACCGGCTTTCCATCAACCATCTCCTCTACAAGCCCATGGATATCAGTATCGAAACCTGGAAACTTCACGTTAAACATCCGTGCGAACTGCAGAAATTCAACGATACGGCGATTAAACCTCTCTCCAGGTATAAGCAGCGGAATCCCCGGCGGATAAGGAGTGAGCAACACCGCTGTAATACGCCCCTCAAGATCGTCAATCATAACTCGATCGACCTCCCCATGCGCTAACAGCGCGTAGGCATCAGACGGTTTCATAGCTGGCTGCATCACCGAAAGGTACATGTCAGTTGTTACCCGCGCTATGTCGTGGGCTTTGTACGTATCATGAATGTTCTGAGAGAGAGTCCTTAGCCCCATCCGCTCATAAATTGGAAACTGCTGCGCGAACTCAGGTAGCACTTTCCAGATTGGCTGGTCTTTGTCGAAGTCATCTTTAAACTGCTGTAACGCACTCACCAGAGTGTTCCATCGACCTTTGGTAATGCCGATCGTAAACATAATGAAGAAAGTGTAGAGCCCCGCCTTTTCCACGATAACCCCGTGCTCTGCGAGGTAGCGCGTTACAATTGAGGCCGGCATTCCCGTTTCAGCGAATTTACCAGAGACATCAAGACCGGGGTTGATAATGGTAGCCTTTATCGGATCGAGCATGTTGAAGCCAGGGGCCAGCTTACTGCTGTCAAAACCGTGCCAATCATCGCCCGCTTTAAGCATCCAATCGTCTTGCTCGCCGATCCCCTCATCGACAAGATAGTCCGGGCCCCATACCTTAAACCACCAACCTGCCCCCCACTCAGCATCGACCTTCCGCATTGCGCGCCTAAAGTCGATCGCCTCAGCAATAGATTCTTCAACAAGTGCCGTCCCACCGGGTGGCTCCATCATCGCTGCCGCCACGTCGCAGGAGGCGATGATTGAGTACTGAGGCGACGTTGACGAGTGCATCAGATAGGCTTCGTTAAACTTGTGTTTGTCCAACTTTTGGCTTTCTGACTCACGCACGAGAATCTGCGATGCCTGAGAGATACCCGCCAAGAGCTTATGCGTTGAGTGGGTCGCGAAAACCATCGACGATTTTGTTTTTGGCTTATCATGACCAATGGCATGCATATTTCGATAGAAGCTGTGGAACGCCGCGTGCGGAAGCCACGCTTCATCAAAGTGAAGCGAGTTGATCCGTCCATCAAGTAGATCCGTGAGCTGATCAACGTTGTAGACAATCCCGTCGTATGTACTTTGCGTGATCGCCAAGATACGCGGCGCACGGTGCGGAAATTTATCCCTCACCACTCGGGCAAGTGGGTTTTCGGCGATCTTTTTCTCTATGTTTTCGGGTAAAAACTCTTCTCGAGGAATGGGACCTATGACGCCTAGACTGTTTCGAGTGGGCGTTAGGAAAACCGGTACCGCTCCAGTCATAATGATGGAATGTAGAATCGACTTGTGGCAATTGCGATCTACGATAACGATATCATCCGCTGCAACCGTTGAGTGCCACACCATCTTATTCGACGTCGAAGTACCATTCGTCACAAAAAAACAGTGGTCCGCGCCAAAGATTCGGGCAGCATTACGCTCAGAGGCAGCGACAGGTCCAGTGTGATCAAGAAGCTGTCCTAGCTCCTCTACAGAGTTACACACATCCGCGCGCAGCATGTTTTCACCGAAAAATTGGTGAAACATTTGACCCACCGGACTCTTAAGAAATGCGACTCCGCCGGAGTGTCCAGGGCAATGCCACGAGTACGATCCATCATGCGCGTAATGCATCAAGGCCCGAAAAAAAGGGGGAGGAAGACCATCGATGTACGTCTTCGCTTCCCGTAAAATGTGCCTTGCCACAAATTCCGGAGTGTCCTCAAACATGTGAATAAAGCCGTGGAGCTCTCGCAGGATGTCGTTGGGAATGTGGCGTGACGTTCGGGTCTCTCCGTAGAGGAAGATCGGAATATCGGCGTTCTTAAAACGAATTTCGGTCATAAAGGAGCGGATGTTCGCAATCACCGGATCCACGTCATCCGATGGTGAAAGCTCATCGTCGTCAATTGAGAGAATAAAGGCCGATGCGCGGCTCTGCTGCTGCGCAAACTGCGAAAGGTCTCCATAGGCGGTCACGCCCATCACCTCCCCTCCCTCTTTCTCAATTGCTTCGGCTAGTGCGCGGATGCTGAGACCCGAGGTATTTCCAGACCGGAAGTCTTCGTCAATTATGACGATCGGGAAGCTAAATTTCATGATGAACTCCGTCTGTTAGGGTTAGAACAGCCGGATACTAGCCCATTCGAGTATCTGGGGGGAGTGCTAGCTCTTACGAAGCACCTGAAATACCATGAGGTACAAGCGCCGCTGCCGGCAAGCAGCAATACCCATTTTTCTTCTGCGCAGACGGGAGTAGCTGTCCCGCCAAATTACGGCAGTCTACAATCAAACCGTCTGACCTATAGAGCGCTAGTGTCTTGAAAAACCGCTCTACATCCGCGTCGGTGTTATACCCCGTAAAGCTGTAGTAGCGATCGGTCACGTAGTGAATGTGGAATGGCAGCTTGCTCTCTCTAAACGCCAGATAGGTTCTGTCATCAAGAACCAAATGCTTTGCGGTTGCAGGATCAATCATACAGGCGCGCGCGAGCGTTCTTAAGCTCTCGGTATCGTCACTCCCAGCAAAGAAGCTTATAAGGCGCTCAGTCTCCACAACCTCAAGGAGATCAGAGTGCCGGTAGACGGCCACGTGCAGCAGAAGATTGACGCCGGTAACAATCATCAAGGTGCAAGCCACAACTCTAAAGCCACGACAGCGCTGCACCTCACGTCCGAAGAGGAGCAACGCTACGAGCAGCAGCAACGGGACCTCGAGAGCGTTTAGATACGAGGCGCGTGTGGGTCCGATAAGGAAAAAAAATGGTACATAAGCGCATAAAGCCGCTACAGCGAGAAAGTTGTACCGTTGCTGTGTTTCGTCAATCGGCACCGGCACTCGTCCCGACGCAAGTCGCAAAACCCTCAAAAGACAGGCGCCAAGGGTGCTCATTCGCAGCACAAATCCAAGCACCGCAGGCACCGCTGCCAACGTCATCAAATAGCTCGGAGCATCACTTTTGAGCCACCCTCTCTGCAGTCTTTCGGGATAGGCCCAGAAATCCTGCATCAGTGCGAGCGAAAAGTTAGTAAAAGCCTCTTTAAAGAACTGTAGCGGCGCGACTACGACCTGGCCAATTGGCAAAGTGTAGTTAAACAGCATCTGCTGCACCTCACGCGAGTCAGGACAATCAAGCCGCGCGCCCCAGAATCGATACTGTAGGATGGCGACGACACCGATGGTGAGCGGATACAAAAAGTGTGCCGCCTTCGAACAAAACACCTGTCGACTGAACAGTATCGCAGCTACAATGAAAAGAGGCACAAAACCAACTGCCTTAGCGTGCGCATAATCTGTTTGAATAACCGTCAACAAAAATACACTGGCGAGCAACAACTTTGTCGTAACTGGACTATGCGAAATCGCAGAAGATGAAAGAGCGATAAAAAGGATCAGAGATACGCCAAGGAAGAGCGATTGCTCTGGTCGTGCCATAACTAAAAGAACAGAAGTAGAATCAACAAGCAAAAAAGTCAGCGCGACAGCGAAGACTGGCAACGCCTGTCTACCTGAAATCTTACGAACAATGAGCCCAAGTAGTACAAGGCTCCCTAAAAGCCTAGTCAGTCCAAGTAATCGGAGCCAGAACGGCGATTCTACGAACGAATAAATGAGGTGGTTCACCCATGCGGCAGGATACGCCAGCGTCATTAATGAAAGAGGAAATACCCGAGTGCCGCATTGGGGGTACAGGGACATTACCTGGTAGTCGTCAAGCACGGCACGGTGGTTAACAAAAGCCCAGGCAATCTCGTCGGTCTGAATGGGAAGAGTGATAGCGAAATAAATGAGGGCAGCCAGGCATCCCGATATCCAAAGCAGAAGTACGGCAGCACGAGTCGATGGAACATTTTCGATCATAACAAGCTGCTCACGGAGGCCCTTTAAAACAGTGAGCTTCCCGGATAGCCAGAAACATCAGCCGAGCTCCGCAGCTGAATCTCATAGAGAAACAAACGCCACAAGTGTGAGGATCCCCTAACTATCGCCACATTGCGATGGCAATTTTTCGCTGTCGTCAGAAGTACAAAGTAGCTTCCCCACGACCGCGTCGAAACGCTGCAGCACCGAAGCCCATGAGTATTCACGTTCAACGTATTCGCGCCCGGCCGCAGCCAAGCGGGCGCGTTCTGAACGATCACTCAGCAGAAAACTAGTTACCCCGCCGAGATCCTCGGCAGTCGAAAAGTACAGCCCCGCCCCCGCCTCTACGACATGGTGATGTGTGACTGCACAGGCAGAGTGCACAACGACCGGGGTACCAACCATCCAGGCCTCCATCAATACAATCGAGAACGATTCATTTGTGGATGGCTGACAGAGGTAAAGGGCATGTTTTAGAACCTGCTGCTTCTCCGCTTCGCTCAGGTGCGGTAGGTCGATGACATCTCCACGACTCAGAGCTGTAGGTCGATGGAGATCGGTAAAACTTCCTCCCCCTAAAACCACTAATTTAACTTCTTCTGAAATTAAACCAGAGCTCTTTGCGGCACAGAAGTGATCAATCAAAAGATGAACATTCTTCCCCGTTTCTTTCCGACCCAAATAAAGAATGTAAGGAAATTCTTCTTCAAAATATGGGTTCAGTGCTCGCACTGCCTCATCTGTCGGAGGCACAAAACCCATCCCCACAACTCCTCCCAAAATCGGGCCGTACAGCGATCGCGCGAGAGCCATCTCTGGGGCCGCGTTAAACAGACATCCCCTCACCTGTCGAAACATCGAAGCGATAACCTGCTGATAGGCGTAGCTCTCGTCGTGAAGACACGGAATTAAAATACTCTTGCTCGGATGAATCAACGATCCCCAAAAAGTCGTGCCAAAGAGATATGGTCCGAAGAAGAGCGCATCGAAGCTCTCTCCGACACCCTTGAGTCGTGCATACAAAGAGCTTGAGTTAACGCTTTGCGCCATCCATTCAAGTTGATCTTCGGTCGAGACCTCTTGGTTATCGTGAATTGCAAGCTGAATTGGCACCCACCTGTCGAGGTTTCGTTCATCCACTAAATGACGATGAACCGAGATACCATTGACGTGCATGGTTCCTGGCTCGAATTCGTTGGCCCATGTACGATTATCTTTCGCACATGTAGTGAAGATCTCTACAGTATCGCCTCGCGCCGAAAGCTGCGCTGCGATCGCCGCCATTAACGTCTCTGCACCCCCCGCTATCCCTTCAAAGTAGCGAGGAAGAATGAATCCATACCGACTCATAGCGACGTCCATCCCAACTCGGTAAATGCTGCTGCAAGCGGATCTGAATTGATGAAGTCAGGTCGCGCAAGGGCTGTTGCTTCCGTAAACAGCTGGCTTCGAGCCGCCTCTTCAAATTGCTCCCACCTCCCCACAACACTTTGCAGCGAGGGCCTGGCGTGGTCAAACACCGTAAGTAGCTCACGTGCAATCACGTCAGCGTGGAACATCTCTGCTCCATACTCGGCTACTCGTCGTCGAAGGTCAGAGAGGTCCTGCCCTGCTAACCGTTGGAAGATTCCGTTTAGTTCCAAAGCTGCTTCGTTTCCGCAAGAAATCTTTAAAATGAGTGACGAGGGGAGGAGCTCTCCCTGCCCAAAATTACATACGATGCTCGGCACTCCGTGCATCATCGAGATATTCAAATACGGCCCGAGCTGTCCGAACACCGAGAACAGGGTGTGAACTGCAACGGTAGATCTAGTGACAACTTCATGCCACTTCGCCGGGCTTCGGCCAGGGATAATCTTGACGGTAGGGAGATCAAAATCGGCGAGAAGCTCCCTCGCCTCATTTTCTTCGTTTTCCGCCACCAGCCACGTAAGTTCAAACTGACCTTCATACTTTGCGACCGCTTCAAGGAGAGTACGCGCCCTGCACTCTATCCGAGGGGCCCCACAGAAGGCGATCTTCAGAAGCTCCTGAGGTGCATTACCAAGGACGCTGACTGGTTCAACGGGGAGCGGTAGATAGTGAGACCTCGCCGATGGGGGAATAATACTAAGCTCTGCTGTCCGTCGATACTCACCGTGGTCTCGCTCACTAGAGAATATCTTCACTGCAGCAGTAGAAACTTCTCGAAGAGCCTGGGGTCCATACGGGACGTGTTTCTGTTCGTGTGATGACCACTCACGAGTACGATCGCGAAATTTCGCAACTGTCTCACGCCAAGCACTATTCAGAATCGGCTCAGGACCGAAATCCGATAAAAAGTAATCGTGGAACCAAACAACACCCGGCATTAACGCCGAATGAATCCGAGAGAAGTACGCCTGCGGCCCATTCTCAAGGTGGTAGAGGAAAACATCATACGGGGCCTTGCGGTGTCGGTCGTAGGCACTCAAAAAAGAGTGAACCGGTCTACCGTTGTACTCGGATAGGTGATCATGAAAAAGATCAATCTCACAGAACTTTTCTAACCGTGGAAGCAGTATACTAGTAGAGTACGCCGCAGCAGAGATGGAGCCTCTCTGCTGAAGCGGAAGAGCCGATGACAACGGTGAGAACCAAGCAATCTTCATCTTAGGACTTGTGAATTAATAAGATAGACATTTAGGCGCCCAGATTTGGTTCAGATTTGAGCGGGAGGAATTCGAAAAACCGGAGCCATAGTGAACTAT
>JAYVGZ010000172.1:0-2823 GCA_043771805.1 Pseudomonadota bacterium | reverse complement strand
CCGGCTTGGGATATTCTGATTATCAACGAGTAAATCGAGGCGACCATCAAAGAGTAAGCGCCGTGCTAATGCCAAGTATTCTGCCGAGTCTGATATCGTAAATGCGGTACCTTGAAGAAAACCACACGTAAGCACTCCAACGGCGAGAAAAACGGCGACTACAGTAGCTCGATCGGCTCTTACGGGTCCCCTTGCCCCACTCAGCGCGAACGCCGAGCTCATCACAACCAAGATGATTACCGCGAAGCCTACAAAATCGATCGCCCAAGAGTTGACCACTATTTTCGAACCCAGCAAATGGCAGCTACACACCGGGGATAGAGGTTTTTGCTAGCCAGCGCACCCTGCTCTCCTACGGTGTTGTGGATTATCTTAAGCTTTTCTCATACTCTCTGTCAGCTACTGAGTTCCCGGTAGTGAAGGAGGAAAGATTCCAATAACCCTCATTTCCGTAATCCTGTGGCTCGTAGTCATTGCCTGTATCGTCATCGGTTTCGCCGGGACGGCACTTCCTGCTCTTCCGGGTACGCCACTTATCTTCATAGGTATCGTCCTAGCGGCCTGGATTGATTCCTTTCGCTTCATCGGATGGCCGACGATACTCCTCGCTGCCGTCATCACTGTTCTCTCGCTTGTTGTAGATATAGCGGCAACTGCCCTTGGAGCGAAAAAAGTCGGCGCTAGCCGAATGGCTGTAATCGGCGCGACCGTTGGTACTTTTGTTGGAATCTTCTTTTTAATCCCTGGGCTTATCCTTGGTCCGTTCATCGGGGCGGTCGCTGGAGAAATTCTATCGCAGAAGGGCAATCCAGATCTAAAGCAAGCCGGAATTGCTGGTTTGGGAACGTGGGCCGGGTTACTTGTTGGAACTGCTGCGAAGGTTGCTCTGGCGGCTACGATGGTGGGAATCTTGGTTCTTTCTCTTGTTTTTTAAAAGTAAAGGATCGGATTTTTTAATCTCGGTCCCCGCCTAGTGACTTTCTTCAGGTGCGACGGCTACAAAGTCGCTACGAAGCTCCGGGTGTCGAATGAGCCCACCCAGATGAGCGGCTCGAACAAAGAGCAGGACTGCGGCAGCTGCACACAAGACAACGATCGCTGACAGCGCTTTTGAGGGAACTCTCCCTGCGCGAGCTACGATCAGATATACAGCTGCAAAAAGCGCCGAAACTCCGCCGAGAATTGCCGCGGGGAGGGCAGCCTCCTCGTGTTCCTCTATAAAACTCTCGACGACTCCAGGCAGATGCTCGATAACCTCCTCGGCTCCTTCTCCTGTGAAGTAGGCCGGCAGAACCAGAAGGCCGGCCGCTACCAAACACCATGCTCCTACTTTCACAACCGAGCTTGATTGAGCCCAGGATCCGATCAAGAAAATGACGAGACCAACAGGGATGATGATCACCGGCATGTGGTTTAAGGCAAGGTGGATCTGTGCGGTATTCATTAGCGCTCCAAAGTGACAGCCGTCACGACTACGTACTTTAAAATTACCACATCAATTCCGGCTAAGCCTATCATCCTCGCCAAAGGTCATTTCGATGCAGCGTGACCCTGTTTGTATTTTTTATCAACTGGTTTTGTGGCCACTACCATCTGCAAGAATCAGCGGCATCATTATTGATGTACGGATCACCGAGTGATGAGTGTGAAAATCTCTGTTGTGCCGAACGAATGAAAGCCTTACGTGGAAGAGTTGTGTTGACTACTTTTCATTCAGCAACCCGCCAAAGAGTTCGCTCAATGAGCGCTCGGATCATGAAAAACCTCCATATCAGACTCAGTAGATTCGGCCTGATTCTTCAGATACGCCTTGTACTGCTCGGCTGACAACACCCCCATAAGCTGCTCTGACCTATTGCTCTGCCTCTTCTTATTCTCTTCAACCATTCGTTGTACCCGATCCTGTGGAGTACCACCCCGGGCCTCAGCGCCGTTCGATTCGAGAGAGAGCTGATCCTCGATCCTCTGAAATGTCTCTCGAAGCGAATTTTCCTGCGCATCAGAGAGATTCAGTCGCCGCGATACCCATACAATTTCTTTGTCGAGCTCCTGCTGCTCCATCCGTTTAAAAGCTGACTGCACCTGGTTGCGGTAGTAACGGGCATTATCCTCTCCAAGAATCTGCTCGAGCGTCTCGGCCTGCGGATCGTCGCTCTTCAATATAAACTTCGCTTTTAAGCGCTCGCGTTGCTCGTCACTCAAGGGAACAAACTTCTCTATTGCCGAGATTCGCCAAGCGCTCGGGCTAGGGGTTGGCGCGGTATCTTCTGAAGCCGCACCAGTCGCCGGTTGCTCCCCAGATGCGGCCGCCTGCTCCGCTGTTGTCGCTGCTTCGTTTTTTAGGTCTGTCTCTCGACCCAGGCATAGCGCGAGTGACCTCTCCAGTTCGACAATTTTTGAAGGTAAGGTCGACTGAGTTGTTGTCTCAGCACACCGATCGGCGCAGGGGGCACACTCTGGCGATGGGCTCGGCCGCGTCGTATTACGAGCACCATATCCAACGAGCGCACCAGTCATCAACATAATCCCATAGCGAACCAAGGTACCCGAAGCTATCGACATTTCTATTCCCCTACGTTAACTATTCCGCTTACCTACTCTGTGGGTCAGTCGTCAGCAAGTGCAAGCCTTAGCCCGCAATTCTTTTTTCTCGGCAGTACAGGGAGATGGTATCCGTTCACGGGTATATTTTTGTTCACAAATCAAAGGTGTTACGAGAACAACTTTGCAGTCAGGCGAACCTTTCGTCGACAACGAGCTGATCGCTCGTTGACTGCTTTTGTGAACGGCTAGTTGTTTTCACCCCGGATTTGCATCCGCAAA
>JAYVGZ010000171.1:0-4550 GCA_043771805.1 Pseudomonadota bacterium | reverse complement strand
ATCGATGGAAACCTCTCGGCGCGATTCGCCGAATAGGGCAGGAGTCATCGTAGGTCTTTGACTGTGACGGGCGTTAGCCTTGTGGGCTGCAAAACCTCGCTTGAACCTCACGGCATGCGTCGACGAGTCGATCTCTGACGGATATCGCCGTGGGGTTGATTCCGCCCGCTGTAGTTGCTCCTGTAAGCCGTGTCACTACGCCGCGCAGCGTTCCTGCCGCCGCCATTACCAGTGAAAACTTGCTCTTACTCGGGAGTTCACGTCGCCTTTTTCTGGCGAAAGCTGTAGCCCTTAGATCGTTTCAACAGAACAAATGAAGGAAAGTAGTAATTCCCAGAAGCAAAACTACGTCCGTCAGGATATGGGTAAAAGGCACATAATATGGGGGTTGTATGTTAGTTGGATTTGTAGATACGGTCTTGGATAGTATGCCGGTAATCTCAGGTATCCGTCGCCGTTGGTATGTTCGCCGGGTACAGCTACTCCTTGAGTCAGGTCGTCGAACTGTCCCGTTGGTAGTTCTGGAAGGTTACGTGAAACATAAAAACCGGAGAGGCGTACTGCCGGCGTCCGTATTTAGTTCGTGGCAGGACTATGCGAATTCAGCCAGATTACCGGCAGATTTGAGAGCGATACGCTCCGGTTTTGATTGCGAATCACCACGATGGACGGCGCCACTCTTGGTGGTCGCGGGTCTGCTTAAGCAATGTGCTAATGTTTGAGCTGTGTCAGGGCGTGAGCTCAAGATAGTCGACTGCTTCTGGACAATATAATTACGTGACTGGGTGTGCTCAGAAATCACGTACCCGCCTCTATCAGCGCCGCCCAGTGGTTCGCCGACAACGAGGCTGTACCCGAGCGTCCCGGTGTAATTACTTCATTGATAGCCGTCCCGCATTTCTGTCGAATACTTAGGGCTGAGAAAATTAAGCAAGATAAGCAATAGACTACGGTGATTCGCGCTCAATAATACTCCTAGAGAGCAGCTCAGGATCGTTCGACGGGAATTAGTTATAAAAATGTGCAAAAAACCCAGAAGCGTTTTGACGCGTTCTTTGGATAGGTGTTTAAGTTCTTCGCTGAACTGTCAGTTTAAAGTCGCTACGTATGAAGCGACGGACAGTGCGGCCACATGAAATTAACGTAGTAGTTGAAGAGTGGAGAAGTTATGAAATCAAGTTTTATCTTGAAGATTCAAGTTGGAAAAATTGTTGCAAACGTAGCTTTTGCAGTGGCTCGTATCTCACTCGGTTGTGTCGCACTTGCTACTGTCTTGACGGCGAATGCGCCTCAGGCACAGGCCCAGAGCACTGACCTTTCGGCTCCTGCCGCGGATGAAGAACTTTCGACCTTGGCGAACAAAGCTCTACGTCAGACAAAGATGAAGGGTCTCGCGCGAAGGGACTCGGGCACTCAGCACCGTAAGGTAAAGAACACGGATTACTCCGGGCCATGGGCTGGACGGTACGTGCTTGTCCAAACCAATTGTACGGGGTTCACCAGCTCGTTCCTTTTCCGTCATGCTATCCAGTTAGTCGGGAGTCAGCTAGCGATTGGGACCTCTCACGATGGTACCCTATTCGGGAAGAGTCGGAATGCGGGCCGACGGCTTGAAGCGACTACCCAGTACCCAACTGCTAAATCATTTGTTCAGGTAGCAGTCGTTTACGACCAGAACAGCGGTATGAACGCGGTTACCGGACTCGGTGTGCGAGTTACCAACGGCGTACGGAGCTGCACAGCAGGTTACGGAGCGGTGGCAGTTCGACAATTTGGATTCTAAAACCCTTATGCGGGTGTCCGATCCCACCGATAATATGGTGGGGTCGGTACAGTCTGGTCTTAGGGCGAACAACCTACTTTTTACGACACTCATTCTTTCTTGATATGCTAGAGGACGTTCACGACTGAAGCTCCTCTTAAAGATGAATAACCACACCAGGTGAGGCACAACATGAAACTTCCAGGAATAAAATTTTTTCTCGTCGCGTTGATTGTGATTGTCTCGTCTGGGTGCGCGGCAAGACAAGGTGTTCCGGTTGGGCAGATTCCGGTGTTCTCTCCACCAGCAATTTCTGAAGTCGAATCCGTTAAGCTCGGAGTGGTGGGTTCACTCAAGGGCGAGGGGAAGACGGTCTATACATCCGGGCCGATTCATGCGCGAGCTACCCGTATCATTGACAGACTTAGTGTCGCCGCAGGGGCTGGGGCATTTCATTTCCCAGTCCTCATCGCTGACGCAGGCGAGGAGGTGAATGCAATGGTTGCGGATGGTAAGACAGTGATCGTTTACAAGGCGTTGATGGAGAAGGTGCCACAAGACGATGAACTTGCGACAGTACTGGCGCACGAATTGGGACATGCTCTCGGTAAGCACCAAGATGACGATGGGTCTGATGAGAGGAAAAGCGAGGTAGAGATCGGCAGCTCAATTCTTGGCGCGGCGGCTGATATTGCTCTTTCGGCCGCTGGCTATGGCGGCCTCGGAAGCCTTGCCGGAGACATTACTGAAACTACAGTAGGTGCTGTGGGTATGGGCGCCTACGTTCTCTCGTATGACCGAGATATGGAATACGAGGCAGACCACATAGGGATGATGGTTATGGCGAAGGCTGGTTACAACCCCGAGGCTGCGTTACGATTCTGGAAAAAATCGGATGAAATTTTTGGTGATGCAAACTCGATGTCCTTCTTTAGTACTCATCCGTCAAACTCTGACCGACTTGAGAAGCTCGCCGAGTATCTTCCACTTGCTCGCGCATACTACGACCAGGCAGGTGGGGCGCGTGCGGAGGCGAGAAATCCCGCTACACCGACGAGTGGTGTAAAGGCTAAGGGCAAGAAGAAGTAGTGCTTCGGCGAGCTACGACCTGTTTTTGCGGCATGGCCTTGGTGGCTATAGAAGCCAGCGCGCATGCGATGAGCTCCTGGCCATTATTGGTGATCGAGAGTTTTGCGGTAGTACTCCAGGGAGTCAACACCCGACACCACTACCTCAGAGGCCTGGCAGTTGAGAGACGGGGCAGCAACGCCCGCTTCAAACACGACGGGTGCGCGGAATACTCGTGCTTCGTCCCATAGATCTTCGCTGAGAAAGGAATTGATCGTTTCAGATCCGCCTTCGACGAGAACGGAGATAATTCCCGCTGAATACAGTGCACCCAGAATTTGAGACGTGATACTGGTCGAAAAATCACACTTGATAAAGCGGTTACTGCCCTGGCAGTCATCAATACCGTCGTTAAAGATCCACGTCTCTGCTTCATCGTTAAAGAGGTGAAGTGCGGGACTGAGAGTCCGAGTTCTATCTATTACGAGCCGGAGTGGATTTTGCCCTGAAGCGTGACGAACTGTAAGGCGGGGATTGTCAAACACGGCTGTAGCAGTGCCGACCAAGATCGACATCTCCTCTGCTCGCCACTGATGCACCAATGTTCGAGATATCTCTGAACTGATCCATTTCGAAGAGCCATCACTGCGGGCTATAAATCCGTCCGAGGTCTCGGCCCATTTGAGAATAATGAATGGGCGCTTCTGTCGGTGAGCGGTAATGAACCGTTTGTTGAGGGTCAGACACTCATCCTCAAGCACCCCACTTCGCACCGATACGCCAGCCTGCTGAAGTTTTTTAATACCCTTCCCATCAACCTGAACAAAGGGGTCCCTACACCCAATAACCACGCGAGGAATTTTAGACGCAAGAATAAGGTCAGTGCAGGGCGGAGTGCGGCCAAAGTGGGCGCACGGTTCAAGGGTCACGTACAGGGTGGATTCTGTTAAAAGGTTTCCGTTTTCCACCGAAGAAATCGCCTCGACCTCCGCGTGCGGGCCACCGCACACCTTATGAAAACCTTCACCGATAATGACTCCGTCATGCACTATCACTGCCCCTACGAGGGGGTTAGGCATAACTGCCCGCCCGCCCTGAGCGGCGAGGGTGAGGGCACGGCGCATAAACTCGGCACTAAAATCCATAGGAAAGATGTTATCATAATGACCATCTCCCTCGGTAGAGAAGGGCTCGACGAATTCTCTGTGGGGAAGTAGGTTTTGATAAGGGCTCGGGGAGGTGCTGAGCCTCGGAGAGAAGATGATGATTGGCGGTGAAAAAAACCAAAATTCCGTTTTTTGGCAGCCAACAGCTGCAGATATTTCGCGAGCAAATATCTCCCGCTTTCTCTCGACTGTGGAGCAGCATAGTGGAAAGAAAATCTCTACCATGGAAGAGCTCCACCGCTGGTCGGTTGAAGAGCCGTCACAGTTCTGGCCACTACTGGTGAGGTTCCTCGGTATCAAAGGTTCGGGCGACCTCCTGCCAGTCCATGTATCGCGGCACAATGATCCAACTCCGCTTGCGCGACAGTGGTTTCCTCAGTTCGAGCTGAATTTCGCCGAGAATCTTCTCGAGGAGTCCGGAGCGAGCGTACCGGATGAGAAAGTAGCTATCGTATCTTGGTCGGAGAATGTTGTTCATAGGAGCCTCTCCCGCCGTGAGTTGCGGTGCGGTGCCATTAATGTAGCGACCCATCTGAGGGAGATTGGTGTCAGTG
>JAYVGZ010000170.1:0-12576 GCA_043771805.1 Pseudomonadota bacterium | reverse complement strand
TACCTTTAGTTGCTAGCCTCCTTTTTCTTTTCACTCCAATCATAGGTTTTGCAGATACCCAGCCAATGCCTAACGCTCAAATGGCTATGGTGCTCGTGGAGCTTGCCGCCCTAAATGGAAAACCAGTTGAGACACTTTCAGCAAAAGAGGCTCGTAAACAACCGTCGCCGGCCGATGCTGTAATGGCGCTACTGAAAAAGCAGGGCAAAAGTACGAAACCAGAAGAAGTCTTCGACGTAGATAATACATCTTTTTCGACTACGGCGGGCTCTGTCCCCACGCGTGTCTACTCTCCGAAAGGGGGTGGTCCTTTTCCTCTTATCGTCTATATCCACGGTGGTGGCTGGGTTATTGCGGACCTTGATACATACGACGCCACTCCCCGCGCTCTATCGAATCTGACGCACTCTGTAGTGGTTTCCCTTGAATATCCAAAAGCCCCGGAACATAAATTTCCTGCTGCGCATGAAGCCATGTATGCGGCCACACAGTACGTGTTTGAAAATGCGGCATCGTTAAAGGGAGATGCGTCCAAAGTAGCAATTGTGGGCGAGAGCGCAGGCAAAAACATGGCAGCTGCAATTGGTATGATGGCGCGAGACCGCAAAGGCAAGATGCCAATTCATCAGGTCTTGGTATATCCCGTAACTAACAACGACATGATGACGGCATCCTACCGACTGAATGAAGATGCAAAACCACTCAACAAGCCTATGATGAAATGGTTCTTCGACCAAACCTTGAATTCCTCCGAAGATGCTAACAATCACTATTTGACTATCTTACAAGGTGACCTAAAGGCTCTTCCTCCGACTACGATTATCTCGGCCGAAATCGATCCGCTGATGAGTGAAGGTAAAGAGTTTTCGCAGAAGTTAGAGGCTGCTGGAGTAAATGTTAGCTATAAACTCTTTCCTGGTGTTACTCACGAATTTTTCGGAATGTCGGCAGTTCTTGACGACGCAAAAAGTGCTCAGGAATTTGCGGGAGAGGACCTCAATGAGGCCTTTTCGATGAAGCAGTCGAAGTGATGGATTCCCTGGCTCTGGACTCTACAAACAATTTCCTCGGCGAATTCTGCAAACTTTTCCGTCAGCTCCACTACGGAAGCAGTGCAGTCACACCGAACAAAGGGCTTCTCTAAAGGTGCTTTCGATCCTTCAAGTGACCCGACAACGCCCCTAATCGCGAATTCTCAGGGCGGATTCTATCCGCAAGAACCAGCCATCGACGCCCAGCATCTACCCCGTGTCCGGAAAAAGGGAGTTTACTCCCAAGGCCTTCCCGTTTCAGCGTGGCGTCTGAGAAATTTAGATTGATTTTGATCACCTACCGGCTTACCTAAGGAACCATCATAGATAGACCTATTTACAATATGTTAATAGTGCTATGCACTATTTAATATTTAGTGTATTATGGCGATATGGACATACTCAAAACAACATTCGCTCAAGTAGATGACGAATTGTCTCGTATCGCGCGTGAGCGGCGCACAGAGGACCTCCCCGTCCTAAAGCCCTTACAGATTAAAATTCTCGGGCAGATGTCCCTACTAATGGATCCAGTGGGCCAAGCTCTCAACCCAACTGCTACTCGCGATGTTGACGCGCTCGTCCTTGGAGACATGTTGGCAGTCAACATATTCCGAGCGGTGCTCAAGTCTAGAAGTCTAGTCTACGACGAGCTGAGTAACGAAATCTGGCTACCAGATACTGCCACATTTTTGCCATACCACTCATCTGATTGCCTCTCTGTTTCGTACCTCGATCCGGTTTCTGCGCTTACTAGCAAAGCAATCAAAGCGAAGGAAAAGAATCGCTTTTTAGTGAAGCGAGGACTTGAGGTTTTTGGACAAAATCTCCATGACGCAATTGTAAGGCACGGGGGCGATATCTCCTATTTTAAGCAGAGGGGGTTAGAACTCTGACATGGTAACGGGCTCACAACGTATATCACCTGCACTAGAAAAAAGAGTTCTTGGGTTTTTGACTGCAAAAGGTCTCCTTATTGCTCCTCATATTACACCCAAGAGCTCTGTAAAAATTCGCATTAGAGACGCACTTACCGTCGGACTTAATTCAGAACCCCGAGTCATTGAAGTACTACCGGCTGCGATACTTCACTTCCCTAGATCTTTCCTTGGATATGACGAGATGCCTGATACATTGCGTCGTACTCTAGAGTGTATCAGAGCAGGAATGGAGACCGGCCCGTCGCTTGCTGGGATTCCGTATAGTGAGATGCTCCGATGGGCGAATGAGCCGCTACCGGACAAACGAACTAAGCCGGAAAGAGAGCGAAGGATCACAAAGGCGTTTAGACTTAAAAGAGCCGCGTTGGAGAACCTTAAAATACGGGCCAGTAGGGAAAAAATGAGTGAGACGGAATTTTTGGAGCGGCTGTTACTGGGGGAGAAGTGATAGGAAAGCGTGCCCCCTGGAGTACGCTTTGATTCACGCGCACGCACCTTCCCCCTTTTTTCGGAGGCCGGCTCGAGAGAACAGTTTTGTTATGCCACTCTCAAAGTGGCTGTTGATAGAGGCAAAAGTGGGTGTGCCCCAGAGGCCGTTATATCCTTAAAGTAACCTGGCAACGCCCCTAATCACGAATTCTCAAGGCGCATTCGATCCGCAACAGCCAGCCATCGACGCCCGACCTCCACCCCGTCCCGGAAAAAGGGAGTTTGCTCCCAAGGCCTTCCCGTTTCAGCGGCGGCGTCTTTACAATACGCGGCTAGTTCGTCACACCCAGCACCGCAGGCAATCTTAATGTCTTCGGTCCACGCTCGTTGGAGCTGGAGTTCGATCTCACGCTTATCTAGCGCTACAGCCGGATTGTCATCCATATGCGCCGCAGTGGTAATCATAGCAAGTGCCAGTTCGAGTCGTGGCGCGCGGTCGAAGGTAAACGACGCATAGCGGCGAAGCCACTCCACCCTTCCAAAAAGCAACCTCCTCCAATCTTCTCGGCCAAAGGAGCTCTTTTCAAGTGCATCGTCCTGTGAAAAGTCACTATGAATCTTTACCCCGATCACTCCGGAAAAAATCTTGCTAACCTCGTTTGCAATCGCGACATAGAGATTCACTGACGGATGATGAACATCGTGGAACAGCATCTTTTGGTCCGAAGCCTCGCCCGCGAGAGAACGAGCCAACTGCTGCGCATCGATAAAGGGAATCCCGTACTCTCTCGCTATAGACTCAGTTGCCATATTTCGCTGCGACGTTGCAATCCAAGGAAATTGATCGTTATCGACCGCAATTTGCAAATGTTGATTCGCCTCTTGAGTTGCCCCCTGTGCTAAAAGTGCGCGTCCTAACCAGTAGTGGGCGGATGCAAACTGTGGATCGTCTAGCAAAGCGGAGCGTAACCGTGGCTCCGCCTCCTTCTCACGGCCAATTCGTGCGAGGTGCCTTCCACACTGAATATTTTGTACGAAGCGGTCCTTCGCTGTCGCGGTACCTGAATACACAGAGCGATTGGGGGTAAATTCTACCTGATTTCCAGCCGGGGCAATAAAGATGACGGGAATACCGAGCCTCCTTACGTGTCGCGCAATGGTACGAATTCTCGATAGAGTTTTTTCTTCAGAAAACAGTACCGTTTCACGGCAAGCGACTGCTGCGTCGAGCAGCACTCGAAGCGAGGGTACAGGTGCCTCAGAAAGGTGTCGACTGTTGATTCTTCGAAAGAGGTAGTCAAAGAGCGTGCTGTACGAGCGTAGTTGAGTGACCGCCCTCTCTCTATCATCACAGCTCGAGTTTGCTGGAAACTCAGAGAGGAAATCGTTGTGGCCAGACATAAGCAGAAATAAACTTGGTCGTTGGTCAAGCTCCTTAAGGATTGTGGGGTAAAGCTGGTCAAGCCCGAACCCCTTTCCGGCGGCCCAGCGGACCGCGACACTCTGTCCGGGGTTAGCTTGTTGCAGTGAACTGCCTAACAATTGCGGGATACTTAGCTTTGGATCGTAGGGCTCCCCGAGCATACTCGATTCACCGGCGGCTAGAATCGTGAGATCGGAGTCGAGCTTGGGAAGACGTAGAGGTGGAAAAGTTTCGCCGTTCGGGAGATCGAATGATTCTCCGCGAATTTTACTGGATAAGAAACATCGAGCTCCTAATTCGAGCAGGGCAAGCATAATTACAATGCTGACAGTGGAGATGAGGAGATTAACAAGTGCGCGCTGAATCTTGGGCCTGTTGATTATCATTGTTGGGTTTACGAAATTTCTACATTCAGAACGATGTGTATGCTCGCGACTGAACCGCCGAAAATTACGACTATCGATACCACTATTGCTATCGTCACCCCCGAAAAGTCATCGGTTGTCGCGCCTCCCCCTCCTCGCCACAGAAGTATAGGATAGTCGTGAATCGCAGGGTACGAGAGATTAAGCGCACGCTTCCGGCCTATCTCAGCGAGCAACTACCGATTCAGCGTTATCTCTTCGCTACCCTGCGGCGTCACGTCACACGCAGCCCCGAGCGAATCTCTCGCGGCAGCCCTAATAGAAACAGCACCACGGGCCTCGAAGGCCTGTCCGTCGAATTTAATGCTATTTGCCCCAAGGTCGGATAATTCACCGCCGCCAAATTCATACCAGAGCGCTCGAGATCCATCTGGGCAAATTTCTACAGTATTAGCCGGGCGGTCATTAAATCCCTCGAGAATACTCCCATCCAATTGCGACGAAGTACTTACAAAATCCATTCCTGGCGGAAGTAGCACCACCACATCGGTCGCCGTCACACTTTCATCGCCGTCAGAATCGATGAAAGTAGCGGGGTCGAAGCGAACCTTGATAGTTGCGCGCTCCCCAAGAACTATGGCGCTCGGATCAACCTTTACATCAATAACACTACCAGCATTCTGAGCATCGAACACACTGCCCCCGCCCCCACATGCTCCAAGATTCGTAGCTACCAGGGTGATTAAAAGAAGTAAGCGGGGCGAGGGGCGGACGGAAAGTTCGTTAAGTTTTGACCCTGTCGGACGTTGAATCATAGGAACCTCATTGGCAATTGACGGTACTGATTTAGACGTGAATGTTCTCCATTTACTCGAGGGCCCGCAAGTATCGATCGGAGGAGCTCTCAAAGGAATCTGCAGTTAGGGCGCCACGATTCTTTCAAAACCAGCTCGGAGCCCTTCACCGGGCTCCCGAAGTTTCACGCCATCAAACGGGCGATGGACACCAGTGCACGGCAATTCATGAGACCAACATTCACAGTCATCTTGCGGGGAGCTCTTCACGACCGTCCATATCTTGATATCACCGTACAGACGCTCCTCGTATCGACACCGCTCGATTGAGAACAAGAGGTCAGGGCGAATCAACCGTGAGGTCTGCCATCTGTCTTTTCCAAACGCAAGATCCACGTTCTGTCCGATTGCAAGAAACCCCAATAAAAGAAGTGTCGTGAGGAAACTCTTTCCCCCATAGCCAGTTGACGAGCACCTCGGTTCAAACGGAGAGCGAAGGTGAAAGGATGAGGGAAGAACTAAAGGCGACAAAAAGAAGCCAGCGTAGCTCACTACCAGCAGCAGCTGAGCAAAATCTCCCCAGCGAGTCACTGCTAATCGTGGATAGACGAGGACTAGGCAAGTGAGCAGGATGACACCTGTCTTCTTCTCTTGCAAACGAACGCCGCAACTCATCCATGCAGCGGCCGGCGCTAACGCCAGCCAACCTAGCCCGTATCCTAAAGAGGGCCCGCGCAGTAATAGAACGCCTCCACTACTTAATCCTAGCAGAACGAGCGCCGTTGCTATCCAACCGTTTACCTGATTCTTTTTCGAAATTAATGCGAAGAGCGAGGCGATTCCTGCAATAAGGAACGCGACGAGTGTGCGCTGATCCCACGCAAACCTCGATAGCCATGACATTCCCTTTAAGTCACAGATCTGAGCATGGATGCATACAAAATACTCGAAGACTAGCTCGCGCAATATGGCGACCTCACTTGGCGGCGGCGTCCAAGGAAGCGGAAGCGCGAGCGCTGTCGAGACAAAAAATGGGTATCCGATGGTTATTACGCTAAAGATGAGCGGCGTTAGAAATGATACCACCGCCAGAAGTATGGCTTCCCTGGAAACCTGCCAGCTCGCACGACCTCTTGCGGCGATCCAGACAGCTGCGAATGCCACAACAGGAAGAGTGAGCACCTTAATCGTCGCTACTAACGCTGAGAATACGAGAAAAAGACCGGATTTTTCGCCAGACGAGGCTTTGTTATTTCCATCGGGTGCATACAGCGCAACGAAGATAGCGGCCCATGTTGGAATTGTCACGTGAGCAATCGTATTCACGCTCATAAGAGTTATTCGTTCGAGGAATGGCCACACTAGAAGCCATGCAATAAGAAGGAACGTGTCGCTCGATCTCTCGTCGTTCGTCATGACGCGACGCAACGCGAGAGCAGCGTGCAGAACCGAGATCAGAAAAGCGAGTCCGTTTACGATACCTTGGCATCGATTTTCGAGTACGCCGCTGAAGATACTATTGAGCGGCGCGGAGAGCGGGTACCACGACGTTGAGACTGCTGCTGGATAGAGAATTAATCCTAACCCCGGAACGGTGCCGTAGAGTGACAGCCATTTTACCACTGGAAAGTGATACGCCCCGGTATCACCGTAACTCGGGAGAGTCGCAAAAAAGCTAAGCACTAGCCACAATAACGAGAAGGAAAGAAGGCCCCAACCAGAGGCTGCTGAGAGGATCTCATGCAAGTCTTTACGCGTCGAGCTGCGGGTAAGTGCAAAACCACATAGCGGCACTACTGCAGTTGCGGCGGCCAACGGCGAAAGCGGTACCGCGAATGAAACGAGAGTAAGGAGATTGCCGCATAGTAGTATAGCTATCCAAAAGGCAAGTACGAACCGATCACCACACCTGAGTACCACGGTAGGTGCTATCGCTCTTACAGTGAATAACCCGATAGGGAGAAAAATCAGAAGATAAAGGGCCTGAATGAGGAGCACTAAAAGCATACGTGGCCACTTGAAAAAGAAGGGTTCCCAGTCGGTGGTTCTTGCCGGTAGCAAGCGATACCCTGATAAAATCCACCGCCGGAATTCTCAGCTATCAGGATGGTATTGGTGGGGAAAGACTGGGGCAACCCGTTAGATTTTGCTCTGCAACAATCGATGTAGCCAGCCGGGTAGTACGCACCGCTTGCCTGTATCGTACTCCTTACGGCTTGATAACTAACCGCGCAGTATAGTCAATTCGCTGGAGCAGTACGGCGATTCCAAGTTCGGCAAAAAAGTCATCGGTCGCCTGCCGAGCACCCTTCCAGTGACCATAGTCGTCAATGATAACAACACCACCCCGCGTTATCCGTGGCCACAGCTGTTGTAGCTCATGAAGGGTTGATTGGTAGAAATCAGTGTCGAGACGAGCAAGCGCTATGCTTTCAGGAATGACGTCGGGAAGGGTGTCCTCAACCTTCCCTTGCACGTAATGAATAAGGTGCGTGGGGTATCCAGTGCGCGACATATTTTGCTGAACTTCATCGAGCCCTGCAGTGAGGTTATTAAGTGTTTCCTCCCCTGCTTCCTGGGTAAAGATCTCACTGGCATGTCGTCCACCGTAGTCCTTATCTTCAACGCCTGGCGCAGGCATTCCCTCATAGGTGTCATACAGATAGAGGCGGCGATGATTATCCTGTCTCTCGAGCAAAGCCACAGCCATCATCATAGCGCTGCCTCCACGCCAGACCCCACACTCGACAAGACCCCCTAGGATGTGAGCACGCGACACGTAATCTACTGCCTTGTACAGCGCGAACATACGTTCGTATGAGGTGAGCGAGTACCCCTCTACCTGCTCATAGGCAGCCCCAAAGCCAACCTCTGCATCACAAAACATATCCGCTGTTTGTGGATAGTAATCGTTACGAACTACAGAGAGCCCGAGGGGACGCAATAAACGATTCACGAATCGGAGTGCCATAAGTTACTTTATGAGTACCTTACGGGGATTCTGAGCGCTACCCTTTGTTAAGTAACGCTTCAAGTCGGTGCAACTGCGCACGGGCTAATTCCACGAGCGTTCCCGTCTGGAATTTTGTGACATCCAGCTCTGGGCAACGCTCCCTACATAGAGTTTCAAAATCGTACCCATTCTCGGCCAACCTACTCACCTTCTGCCAGTAATCGATCACGTCTTCCAGATACTCTCGAACATGAAACGCCCGCGAGCCCGCATCGTAAATCGTGCACCGCTCAAGTGGATACGTCGCGTTCTCGTACTGAGAGTTGAGAAACTCTGCCGCCATGGGGCCATCACGTCTTAAGAGGTCCGTGCCGTCAATCTTGATTGCGAGCGGAGTTTCGGGAGATGCAACGCCGAAAATACCTTCAAAATAGACAGCTGTGCACACGGGAGCGAGCCCTTGAAGCGCCGCAATTTCAGCTTGCCAGGCTGAGAGGATATCACCGCTTACGGCCGCGCCGATGGTGAAGAAAGTTACCGACTTGTAGCGAACCTCAGAATTTTCCTTGCGGGCAGCAGTAAGTTTGGAGAGCCCGTGTCGAAGACTTGTGCCGGTCGCTACCACATCACCCAGAACAACATCGACATCCCCCTTCGGATAGATCTTGCTGTAGGCATCCTCGCAGATCTCCCAGTGCCCGTTGTCGGGATCAGTTAGCCGCCTTTGCGCGCTGATAAACCATGCATCGTGCGAATTCCAACCGAACGCATCAGATAGGGCCTCGCGTAGCTCGAAGTTGAGGCCACCGCGGAGGATGGTGAGAACTGCAGTGGAGCTTTCATCTCCTTTAAAGGCACCGTGCTCGCGGAGAGCGGTGAATGCGCGTGCGCCGGCTTTACGTAGCATGCGGGTGTAGTGAACGCCGAGGACGAAGGGATCGTTGCAGATTGAGCGGGTTTCGGGGGTGGAGATAATGAATTCTTGGAGGAGGGAGTGCGCATCAGCAGTATCCGATACTTCTCGCGTAGCTCGATACACGGCGCATATTTGCGAGGGAAGGCAGTTGAGTCTAAAGGTTCGCATTCGGTCCCTACTAGGTCTGTTTACGACTAATTGCGTCGGTAATGGCGCTGAGCAACGCCAAAGTACGCAAACTAAGTGTTTAGTTTAACTCAGTTAAACTATTTTCTTGAGACACTCAGTTTACTAGGTGGCCGCGTGAAGTTATAAAGCAAATTATTCCTTGAGGGAATGGACACTTAAACGATAACGAGGCGTAAAAAATGGTAACAACACAACCTGCAGTTGGTATGCTAGAGGGCTTCAGGGACCTTGTCGGACCCTCTGAGTATGCAGCAGGGGATGTTACATTTGCTCTCGATCGTGCCGCGCACCGTCGTTATGGTAGTGCCCTCGACCTCCGGCACGCTTACTCCGAGCTCCCCCTACTTATCCAAGCAGGCAACAACGCCGTACGTGAGGTCCTAGGCAAAAGCCCTCAATGCCAGTTCGATGCCCGTCATATAACCAGTTTCTTCACCCGCTACGCTTCTCAGCAGATGATATGTGTGAATGGAACTGCGCGTAACGCCGCGCTTCCCGAAATGACACAGTCTTTCCTCGATGAACTGGCTCATCAATTGGTCGGCTGCAACGTCGGCTTGTCAAGTGGAGGAGCCGAATCCGGCGCAATGGGTGCCAGCATCAGGGCATTTACCGCTGCTATCGATCACTGGCGTACGCATGGAACGACGACGGCTGAAGTAGCTACGATCCTTTTGATGTTACGCGGTGAAAAAGCTAGCGTCGAGCTGCCGCAAGAAGTAGCACAGTGGGGACGCAGATCGGAGAAGCAGCGGTCACTGCTTAATCGAACACCCGCCCTGCACGGTATTGGCCTGCAAGATGTTCTCCTTTACGTCGAGGGCGGTCTGGGTACTTTCTTTGAGATCTTTTACCCCCTTGCGTGCGCCCAGCTAGCAGATAAAGGGATTGTTGGGGTGTATAACCCCAAACGCGAGGCTGCCGACCTCATTTTCGCGTCCTCGCCTGATAAACAAGGCGGCCATTTTTGGGCGCCAACCGACCAGTTGATCCGTGAGATGGGCGAATGCGGTCTAAGTAAAGTTCGGCACAACCGGACTCTGTTACCCGAGCCCTTTGCCGACGTTTCTCGCCTCGCTGAGGCGGTGGAGTTAATTGTGGAGCTTTACCAAAACCGAGCAGAGAAACGGTCCCAAAAGCGCACAGATCCTCCTCTTTCAGATGGGGAACGGAATGCCGGTATTGAAACACTCAAGATTTTATCTGACCTGGGGTTCGGGCCTCGGGAAGGGACCCACGACCGGCACAGTTTCTTAAATATCTTGGACAGCGCCTATGCGGGTCAACGAACATTGTATCATCTGAGAAATTCGATGAGTAGGTGGCGGGAGAATGGTAGGACGGCAGCACTGTCCTATCTCGCCGAAGTGAAGGCCGATGCGCCGAAAGATCGGAACGAAGCCATCGAAACGATCCAACGACTTTCCGACCGACCGGCGGTGTACATGATTGGCTCGAGCAAGGATATTCAGGACCCTAACCTATCCGAGTATTCCCGAGTCTTAGTCACAGGCCTCGTTGAGGAAGGTTTTACTCTCGTCATTGATGGTCAGGGAACCGAAGGACTTCCCCTTCAATGGAGTAATTTGTGGTTCAATGCGATGCGCAAATATGAGCGTATGCACGGATCGCGCTCAAATAGTGAACTTGTCAGAGTTCAACTTGCATACAGGAACGAAGAGGTATTTGGTCGTATTTCGGGGGATGGATTCGCTGAGACGTGCCTTCCCTCGGTACTCAACGTCGAGACGAGAACCGCAATTGCAGGCTCAATTGGTTCAAGACGAGCTGTCGTCCTCGCACCCGGCGGTCACCCAGAAATGTGCGCCTTTTCGCACCTTCTCATGGACAGTCAGCTGGCCGGTCACGTTGATGGCTGTTATGCAAGTCCCGCTGAACGCCCTACCTTCCAGGTGCTCAACGTTCCTGGTAAGCCTGGCCGAGGACCATTTTTTGATGGTCTTTTGCGGCAACTTGAGGTCATGAGAGATGGTCTAACAATCGATGAAGCCGACTTTCATCGGGAGTGGTTCGATGATCTTCGGGCCCCGCGAGCAGCCGCAATGAGACTTCTAGCTTCACTAAAACAAGACTGGCGACGCCGACAGCTTGCTTGATGGAAGCACCCGTTCGAGAGGCTCTTGAGCGTATAGTTTTATCACTGGGTACTCAAATCTCGAACCAATCTTTAATTTGTATAGGTTCCGTTCAACCTCTAAGATCAGGGAGCATGGGCGACTTAAAATCAGGCAAATAAGAAGACAGGCCATGACTTAGGATTATGGATCCCTCACGGGAAAGAATCCCGATCCCGACGATCACCTTCGGGAATTCAGGGCCGAATATTTCCTTTCAAAGGGCAAACTGCTCTCGTCCACCGAATCGAGGGAAACTCTTTCCGCTGTGGGCCAGCTAATAGCGGCGCGGCTTACAGAAATATACGTGTCGCCGGAATCAGTTAAAAAATTACATTCCGAGGTCACTGAAGAGATGTCTAGGGCCGTGGCTTTGGATATGAGTCTGCAGCTTGCACGCACGAATCTTTCCCGCATTTTCGAGCAGGAGTCTCAAAAAATCTCTTGGACCCATATGCAGCAGGTTATTAGCGGTACTCTTACTGCATCCCACGGAGCGTTGGCGGCGCTATGCCTCGCGACGGGATATTCGAGTGCTCGAATCCTCGCTGAAGCAAGAATTCGGTGCACGAATGCGTGAGGTCGAGCATCTGAACTGCCGAAGAACTAGATAATTCGTTGAGGCCCATCAATTCCACGGTTGACCAGACACGTGAAGATTCACTCGACCTATCTAAAAACGTCTTCTCTCGAGCGAATCTACCCGAAGCCCCGACCCGCGACTGAGCAGCGGATGCTAACTGCAAATTGCAAATTGCAAGTAGCACTCCAAACCTCGGACATGGTAAACTGTAGAAATGGAGAAGATCTATCGTGAATTTAATTCCTTTGCTGATGCCGAGGCGACGGACCTAGAGGTATACGCATCGATGTCTCCGGAAGAGCATCTCCGCATTTTTCTCGAGCTCATGAGTCCCGTTTATGCAGCTACCCCAAGACTTCAAAGAATTTATAGAGTTGCTGAATATCCACGAAGTCCAATACGTGATGATTGGGGGCTGGGTCTACAACCTGTATGCCCCTCCTCGAATGACGGGTGATATCGACTTCCTTGTCAGCACTTCTGCCGATAACGAGCTCAAACTGAGACATGTTTTGACGGACTTCGGGTTTGGGTCATCGCTACCCGATCCGAAGCTGCCCTGGTTAGCCCCTCACAAGGTAATCATGCTCGGTCGTGAGCCGTGCCGTCTTGATATTCTTTGTCGCATAGACGGAGTCACCTTCGAAGAGGCGTTTCAAGATCGGCGCATCATTATATTTGATGGTGTTTCTGTACCCGTGTTAAGCATCGAGACTCTGATGCGAAATAAAGAAGCGGCTGGGAGAGACAAAGATCTTTTAGACCTGAAGACCCTGCAAGACATTGTAAAGAGAAGATAGCAGGCTCGTCGTATACC
>JAYVGZ010000169.1:0-5746 GCA_043771805.1 Pseudomonadota bacterium | reverse complement strand
ATTTGCAGGCATCGGCTCAAGGCAAATGCACACCTCATCTCCGTTTCGGTCAATTGGACACGTCCCCAACCAATTGAGGTCCAATGAGTACTGGATGTAATGGCCGCTCAAGAGGTCTCTTGGGTCATACCCTTGAATGGCAACTCGAACTTCGCGACCACTTGCGAGCTTCCACTCAAGCGAACCACACCACCCTAAAAGAACAACGAGCGGAAGTAAAAACGCTACAAGGACTCGATTCATACAGCCTCCCTAATTGCCCGAGCGACATTTCCTCGGTAACGGTACCAAAGATACGCAATTCCGAGGATGACTGAGCCGGAAATGATCAATCCAACACCGGTCACGGCCAACGAGCCGAACACCTGAAAATAAACAACGATGAACCGAATGCCGATAACGAGCGCCGCAAGATCAAAGAGTCGCTTTCGCTCCATGGCTGCAGCAACAGCTGCCGCTGACGCCCATGGCAGAAGAAATAGAAAACATCCGACAACATCACTCTGGGGCGGTAGTTCAAGACACATCGTCGGCAATATCAGCACACACGAGGAAGCTATCAGAGCAATGATGGCGCCAGTTAAGAAATGACTAGGGTGAAATCTTCTAAAATTCGCCGCCACACATGCTGCAAAAGCTCCAGCCAGAGGAAGAGTAACCCACAATCGCGGGCTAAACTCGTCAGTAAACAGCGCTCTGTTTCCCGCACTCCACGCGAGGTTACCGCAGACAGCAAGTGGCACGAGAATAACTGCAAAGCTCCAAAGGCGAGCGGCATTTCCGAAGTGCTCGAGGCGATGTCCTAAACTGTACCCTATCGCCAAGAAAAAATAGGGCAACGCGACTGTTGCGAACACTCTCAAGTGGAGATTGGCTTCAGTTGAGGTGCTTGCGAGCCATATCGAAACTCCTGTGATTAGCCCCATGAACCAGACGTGGTTCAGTAAACGGCTCGATGTCAGCAGTGTCGTTGGTAGAATAATAGCGAGCCACAAGAAAACACCCTGATATCCGCCGCTGACGAGATGGTAAGTCTGGCCGATCAGGCCAATCCCTGCGAGAACGTACACGCCTAGCCCTGCAAGAAGGGCTTCGCGCACCACACCTGGAGTTTCACTACGTCGCCACGCGCAAAAAATGATCGCTGCTAGAGAAACGAAGTACAAGACCAGCTTCGCTAAGGGGGAGATCTCAGCCCAGTTTGCGGCGATGATGCTGATGACTCCTGTCAGTATCACCGTAACACCGAGACCGGTTATTCCATACAGTATCCAGGATGCCGAAGGCTGCTCCCTTTCAAAATCAAGTATTCGCTTGATCTGATCATCGGTGACCAAATCAACAGCTCTCCATCTTTGCAATCGCTTCTCAAGGTTCATGCCTACTCACTCCTAGAAATAGTCGCCGCAAATCTGCCATTACCCATGGCTACCCGAGGGCAGCCCGCAAACGCTGTAACTCTGCTTCATATGCTTTTAGCAATCCAGCCTGTGGCTTCCAGATAGTTTGCGCACGCAACACATTTCCTTTGACCATCTCCCACCGTCTCTGATCGGGTTGAATGCTTGAAATTAACTCAGAGAGGGGCTTTCGGCTGTTGAATTCGTACGGCAACTTCCTCTCGACTTCTGAAATGATCTCATCAAATGGAACACCCGACGCAATTCTCGCACTCACCAATTCTTGAGTGCGACTGGCATCCGTGGCTCTCGCCTCGAGTTTCGCCAATTGTCTTCGTATTCGATTTATCTCCTCATCTAAAAGCGATCCGACATCGAGGACCGCCTCTAGCTCAATTCTGAGAGCTGCTGGAAATGTCGCGCCCTCTCGCTCCACTAACTCTTTGATTCGTTCGCTGTACCCTGTGATAAAGAATACCAGAAAGAGAAAATGCTCTGGGCGGTGCGGCTGCGGACTATTCGTAAGTCGAGTCAATAACTCGAGGAGACCAACCCGCACTACTTTGTACTCTGGCGCCCTACCCTTCCGAGATCGTCTCGCGAATCCATGGGTACACAAGTCGTCGAGATATCGCTGAATCTGCACATTTTGTGCTGACAGTTCATGCTGAACATCAGCTTCTGCCCAATTACTAAACAGCTCTGCAAAGAAGCGCACATCGCGCTGTCGAAAACCGCTCTCATGACTACTAGCGTGAGCTGCAAGTGTGGCCGCGGCAATAAAAAGCTCTAATCTATTAACAAGCGTTTGGCTTCTCATATAGCGTTTTCCAAAAGTCCGTAGCGAAATTCCTGCTTTTGGAAAACGCTATCGATTCGCGGATGCGAATCAAAACAGTAACCAATAGTGATTTACGGCAAAAGCCTTGCCAGTTTTACTGGCACGGACTTTTGCAAATCACTATAGGTACATTGTAACTTTATGAAGCTATCCCTTTAGTGTATTTTCTACCCGTCATTATCTCAAGATAAATATGCTTAAGGGGCCTAAATTACAATGCAACGTATACTTGCTTCACTAGCAGGCGTCCCGAATGGTACTCTCGAAGCTGCGGCCTATGGGAGTTCTCGTTTGAACAGAAGGAGAAAAATGAACCGAAAGTTGGGGCATTCAACGCAATGTCCCAACTAATCCGTCTCCTTCACCGCCAGCCTCCGCGTGAGGAACGGATGCAACATCTGACCCACTAAAGTATCAGGCACCCGCTCCATTCCGTGAAATCCTAATTTGTTCGGCATTACCGCCGGAACGTTCGCGGTACCGAAAAGGTAGTCCCAGACACTCAGAACAATACCAAAATTGAGGTTCATTCTTCCGTCTTTCGTGTACTCATGGTGCCACACGTGCATGCGAGGGTTATTCAGGAGGTAGCGAAAGGGTCCGAAGGTTACATTGAGATTTGAATGACTAAGAAAACCGACGAAGGTCTCAACAACGTAGTAGGTGAGAAGGACATCACCGCGAGCACCAAGAATCGCCAGAGGGAGATAAATCGCTACTTTGTAAAAAATGACCTCCATAAAGTGAAAGCGCATTGTGCCGACCCAATCGAGCTCTTGTATCGTGTGGTGGATCTGATGAAACTGCCAAAGAATCGGCACACGGTGCAGCGCGTTGTGAACGAGCCATTTAATGAAATCTATGACTACCAAAACCACCAGAAATTGAGTGACCGGGCCCAAAGAACGAAGTACGGCAGCTGACTCTACGCCTTGCACTCCGAGGCTCACAAGAAGGCGGTGAAACGCCTCGGCAGCCGGATCGGTAAGGCCGATAAGAACGAATGCTAAGTAGTGGCCGTTCAACACAAGGTAAAGGAAATCCTTTACCCACCCTCTGCGAAATAAAAGTTGCTTGCGCCACGACGCGAAACGCTCGACTGCAATGAAAAAAATTGAGATCGCAATAAGCCAATGGTGGTAGTGAAGAGAACCCAGCCAATCAACGAATGTGGAATTTGGAGTCGCAATCTCGAACACAAAACTCCTGCAGCAAACATTTGGTATCTAATGGTAATGAGGCTGACTGACAAACGGTCTAAGCCCAGATATTCTCTCCCAGACAAACATCACTGTCGAGTAAGTCGCCTATAGTCTACGGTCGGCTGGGTGCCCTTAAGCCACCGTATCGGATTAATATCGATTCCTCCGCGCCTAGTGTAGAAACAGGCGACACAAAGCCTACTCGGGCTACAGGCCCTCTGCACCTCAAGAAAAAGTCTTTCGCAGCACTCCTCGTGAAAGCCCTGATAGTCGCGGTGATCGATCAAGTATCTAAGAAATGAGCCGTGGTCAAGTAGACACCCTTCGTATGCTATCACTACCGTTCCCCAGTCTGGTTGAGAGGTTACAGGGCAAAGAGACCGAAGAAGATGAGAGTGAATCACCTCTGCACCTTTATTGAGGGTGCCTGAAATCTTAGCTCCCTCAGGGCTCGGAACGACCGAGTCAATTGAAACACCAAGAGGCGTGGAAACGGCCATAGTGGGCCAGAGGTCAGGTAACATAATCTCAACCGAGCACGGTGATACGACTCGGGCTGAGAGTTCGTTCTTAATAAAGTCCGCTACCTCACCAGTAGTGCCAAATCGGTGATTAAAAAAGCTTCCGAAAAAAAGCTTGAGGCTTTTTGATTCAATAATTGCCGCGGAGTTCGCTGGGTACTCTATGCGAGCAATACCCACTTTAGGGATACCTGAGCTGTCTAACCACGAAAGCTCGTAGGCACACCAGACATCCGTGCCTTCAAAGGGGGCTTCTTGAACGATGCCAAGTTTCGTCCGACTATCAGCACGCGGAATGGGAAAGAGAATATCTGGGTCGAGCGTATTTTTGAACGAAACTACGTGACCCAGAGGATTCTTCATTTTTTGGAGCCCTGTTCAATATCCCCCATCTCACAAATTCAGAGACTACTCCTTGGTCTTTAGTTTGTCGTTGTTCTCCTCTATGAACGTACGAATCTCCTGACCCATATCGAGGAGCCGAAGCCACTGCTCTTTGTACAGGGTCACGGGAAATCGCCCCATGCCGTATACTGACACGGCTCCCTTCTCGCTTACTTTGAGCGAGATTCCACGCTCTTTAACCTTCTTTAGTGCGTCGTTCTCTGCACGTAGACGCTCTAGTTCTTCTTTCATCTGCTCTGCTGAATCGCTCATTGTAGCTCCTTAACCTTGTGGTGAATATTCAAACTTGCCGCGAATACCTGGGTGTATTCACGCGATCGCTGTTAGTGGGAAAAATGACTTCTCTCTACCAGTCTCCTTCATGTCGAAGACAGTGACAACCCAGACGTCGAGATATCTCTCAAAATACGCGGCAATGTTTGCCCTCTAGTTATTTTGGCCCGCTTTCGACAATAGATCCGTGATGCTTGGGTTTGTAGTCGAAAAGCATTTTCATAAACTATATGCACGTCGCAAAAGCGGCTCGGTATCACTATGGGCTTTGTCGGCTTCACCCGCTTTGGGCTTACTTCTACCTTCGCCTCCCTGAAAGGCCTCGGCTCCTCATTTTCTCCTCGACGAACTGATGAGACGCTCTTTACAAGCAAGCTCGAGGGCCGCCTTGATAACCTCTCAAAAAATCGCAACACTGGCTCTGACCTCGCGGTCGATATTGAGATTGCGTCCCGCGATGCGAACGTCAGTCAGTCACTCGCGAGCCAAGATCCAAAGGCCCTACAATCATATTCAGCGCTTTTGAGCGGCCTGAACTACTCGCGCTCCGCCCGAGTGGTCACGAATGTCGAGTACACTATTCGTAGCCTAGCGAGCATCCCATCAGAGGAAGAGGCCCAGGCCGAAACTGATAAAGTAGTCGCAGCTTACAAAGATCGGGCAGCTCAAGCGAAGAAACGGGGAGAACTTGCCCTACAAGTTGAAGCTCGAACCCTGCCGAGGGGAGAAGCAACTCAGACTACAGAGGCTCCCTCCTCTCCTGCCGTGAGCACCCGCTCGATCGGAAGCTATCAGAATTATCAAAAGTCACTGATAGCGGAATCTGGTCAAAAGTCCGATCAAAAGGCGTAAACTTGCCTTGCAGGAGGTGATAACATTGCGATAATCCTAACTTTTGTCAAAAGCGCTCATTCTCTTATGCATTCCGGCCGGTAGGTCGATAGTGAAGGAGGGGAAATCAAACGCAATGCGCGCATGAGTCTTATAGTGATTTGCAAAAGTCCTTGCCAGTAAAACTGGCAAGGCTTTTGCCGTAAATCACTATAGGTTACTGTTTTGATTCGCATCCGCGAATCGATAGCGTTTTCCAAAAGCCGGAATTTC
>JAYVGZ010000168.1:0-3829 GCA_043771805.1 Pseudomonadota bacterium | reverse complement strand
GTTTTTCGCACGGAACCCTGGCACCGTCAGGGTGAGTACGGAAAACAGAAAAGCCGCAGCGATTTTAGTCAGCTGCGCCACTGTGCGAACCGCAACTGCCGTTTTTAGGTTAAAGGTTAGCTACACTCTTACCAGAGTCAGTAGCACCATCTACGGCACTGGAAGTTGGAAACTGAACAATCGTCGCTGTCGTCCGACTTCGTCTGGAAGCGTCCGCCAGGTACACAGAGAGAGAATATACTGCAAATATCGTCATCGCCCCCAATGTTGTCCAGTTGAGGGTGGCAACCATCTGAGGAATCGGGTCAATGAGCCCAGTGCCAGAGAAACTCATGACAGCGTCGAAGTTCTCGAGACCACCTGGGAGATCGTGCATGACTGCGCCAGCTACGAGTGCGCCAGCTGCGATGCAAACATTGAATCCGGAAAGAAGGAAAACTCCCGACAAAAGATGAGTCGTGGCCTCGGCGGTATCAGAAGTGATCGTACGGATAAAATTCATCATGAGTCCCTCTCTTTGACTTACTGCCAGCACGAGAGAGCAGCCTCTAACGGTGCTCGTTCGTGGCTTGAAGGCCTACCCCCTATTCTGGCGCCCGACATTTTTTGCATCAGCGCATCTGATGCATCGGGGTATTTAAGGCAAGTCAAAGGTGCTCAAACGGTCGCCCAAAGGCTACATCCCGAAGGGATACTCTTTGTAATTCACAAGAGGGCTCTCTCGGACTGCAATGAGGGCTTTACTGTATTCGAGAAGCATTGCGAGCGAATACTGCATCCGTTTTCGCAGCGCTGCATCACGATCATTTGCGGGGGCCTCGCCTACAAGCATATCAGGAGCGGAACGCACAATGACGTGATCAGGGATGTAAACGATGCGGTTGTTTTTGTATGAAGACGATCGAAGTTCTGCAACCGGATAGCTCCCCCCAACTCCACTCGAGACACTCACTATAAGCGCGGGCTTGTGGGCAACTTCCGTGTTTGAGCAGAGAAGTAGAAGATTTTTGAGTCCTGGTGGCACCATACCGGCCCACTCCGGGGCGATAATGACAAGTCCCTGCGCCTCCTGCAGCTTCGTTGCAAAAGGGGTCCAGAGCGCCTTCCATTTCGGATCATCATCCATCACCCCTTCATCCCAAAGTGGCAACGGATTTCCGGCAAGCGAGAGCACCGTGGAATCTACCCCGAGCACCTTTAACTGGCCTTCGATAAAGTGGCCCACTCGAACGGATTCTGACGTGATTCTGTGACTACCGGAAACTATAGCGATCTTCATTCGATGATGGTCACGCGTCTCGCCCGATTGCACCAGGGCTGACCCAGCTGGTACAACGGAAAGACAGCAATTCTTCCGTGTTCGTTTTCGGGAGTCATGTTAATAGCATAGGAAGGGGTTTTCCGGCCCCGTTAGGAATCATTTTACTGCCAGTGAGGTCTCTAAAAAGAATATGGGGTGCATCATCTGGAGCAGTGTCAAGGCAGTCATCTTCGACATGGATGGCCTTTTGTTGGATACCGAGGCCTTGAGCCTTCAGGCGTGGAAACTCGCGTTCGAGGGCACGCCCTTCGATATCGATCCGATATACCCTCAGCTACTCGGAACGGGAGTAGCAAGGAGCAATGCGATCCTCGAGAGCCACTTCGGCCCATGTTTTCCTACGAAAGAGCTGCGAGCAAAGAAAGAGAGTGCATTTAGTGAGATCATGAAAGGCAGGGGTGTTCCGGTAAAAGCGGGTGCTAGAGATCTCCTGGAGCTCCTCACTCGCCGCCGACTTCGAACTGCGTTGGGTACCTCTTCCACATCGACCGAAGCCTCCGAGCGGCTTCGTATGGCCCAGCTTACGCACAGCTTTGAGGTAGTAGCGTGCGGCGATGAAGTTGCGAATACAAAACCAGCGCCAGACCTCTATCTTCTTGCAGCGAACCGTCTGTCGCTGTCGAGTAGTGATTGCCTTGTTCTAGAGGATTCTCATGCTGGGGTCGAGGCTGCGCTAGCGGCCAAGATGCGGGTCGTGATGGTCCCAGATCTGGCGCAGCCAATGCCTTGGATCGCAGAACTAGGGGTGCCAGTTGCATCTTCGCTTGTGGAGATTGCAACGGATTTCTCCTCATACCAGCCATAACGTCAGTCTATTAAATCAACACGTTTTTACTTAGCTCCGAAAATCGCCTGTGCCTCCTTCGTAAACCGCCTTCTCGATTCCTTCCAGCTGTAAAACATGTGCCCCCCAAGGAATGTCGAAAAGTGGATACGCGTCCGCTCTTCGGCTGTGAACGGACTTAGGTCCAAGATACGCTTGCTCGCAAAATAAGGAGTGATGAGATCGAACACCCCGTGCGATACATGCACTTTCATCGCTGGATTGAGCGCAATGCCGTACCGCAGATCATCAGTTGCACCGACCTCACGGCTAAGAGCCCCGGAGCCTTGTTCCAGGTTCCACTGGTGATACACATCGTAGCTAAGCAGGTGATAGTGCCTATTTGTTTCTATCCCAATTACCTCGCGCAACATCGTGTTAACGCCGTGTGTGAACGGAGCCCCGATGGCCGTGAGCGTTGGTTCGGGGCCTTCATAGCTCGCTCGGTTACTAAACGGATCCGCAGAGGTGATCGATGCATCATAGAGCCCGCAAACCCGTCCCTCGCTTCGCTTAAGCTCCCGAACATAGGTGTAGGGAGACACCCGCCCTCTCTGGGATTCAACGAGCTTCTTATCAAGTTGAAGGTGCTTTGCGATGAGGGGAAGAGTTTGCGCGTTACCTCCATCTACTAAGTGACGAGCTAACGTGGAGCGAACAAACTCCTCAGCATCTTTTAGCACCAGGGGTAGTCCAGTCGATACGTCGCCTGGTTGCCGCCGTGAATGCCACCAGCTACTCGCTACAAGCGAAGGAAAAACCCCTAACCACGGAGTAACATTGTAATCGGTGTACTCGAGAGCAGTAAACTCAAGGGCAGGCGATATCAAGAATGCCCCTTTCAGCCCAATTCCGCTCTTCTCCTGAAGTCTTCGCGCCATCTTCCCAACGCGAAAACCTCCGTAGCTTTCACCCGCGATGTACACGGGCGATGCCCACCGTTTGTTCTGACTGATGACTCGCTCAATACACTCCGCGATCGAGTCGAGGTCTCTATTCAGTTCAAAGAACTCCTTCGACTCCGATGTCGCGCGATCTTTGAGCTCTTGCGCTGCCCCGTCAACTACCTCGAGGGCCCGGCTGAACCCTGTACCGATGGGATCAATAAAGACGAGGTCAGTAAACGCAAGCCAAGATTCTTTGTTATCGACGAGCTTGATCGGAAGCGAGGGGGCTTCCCCGTGATCACCGAAATCAAGTCTCTTCGGACCTAACGCACCTGTATGAAGATAGGCTGATGCAGCCCCGGGGCCCCCATTGAACACGAAGGTCAAAGGACGCGAGGCAGCACTGCTACGCTCCTTTAAGTAGGAGACATAAAACATCTCTGCGACCGGGCGATCGCCTTTACGGAGCACCATCCATTGAGCATCAGTAGCGAAGCGCTCGCCCGCCCACGTAATGCGGGTACTCTTGCCAACTGGAGGCGAATACTGCGGTGTTGTGGAAGAAGGTTGGTTTGATTTTGCTTGCACGGGTTTCATATTGAATGTGGGTGTAGTTAAATTTGGCTTAAGTATAAGCGATACGACGTGCCCCTCGGCAAGGGTTGAAAAATGGTCGTCTATGCGCCCCTCATCAGTAATTTCTCAGCGGAAAGGATGGAAGACTCTTGATAGCTAGCACCAGCACAACTTTTTACCTGCGATTTTTTTTGAGTCGTTTCGCGCTCATTTTTCTCGGTC
>JAYVGZ010000167.1:0-10127 GCA_043771805.1 Pseudomonadota bacterium | reverse complement strand
CGTTCACGACAACACAATTTCCATACGACATCGACTCTACCAAAGCAGGGTGAGTGCCACCAACTTCTGTAGCTTGAATGTAGAGATAGCAGTTACTTTGAAGCTCTTCATACGCGGCTCCGAACTGGAACCCCGTAAAGACAACGCGCGAATTCGCTGCTACGCGAAGACGTTGCTTATAATCCTCGGCATAAGGGGCGTCTCCCACAATCACCAGAGGCATTTCTGTATTCATCTTCACGTAGGCCTGTATCACGCCCAGTGCATTGTTTTCGGGTTCCAAACGGCTTACGTACAGAAGGTAGCTCTTCGCAGCCAGGCCGAACTCTCGGAGAGTTTTATCGGGTGGACGCACCACTGGATGAACACCGTATGGAATCACCACCGAATTACAGTTGTAGGTCGCCTGATAATACTCGGCGATTACTTCGGCATCCGAAATAATCCTTGTTGCGAGCAACATTGAGCACCATTCGCCCAATCGGTACCAGGCCTTCCCGAACGAATTCCACTTACCACGATTTCGCTCGATTCCGTCTACGTTCACCAAAAGTGGTGCTCGTCGTAGTTTGAGCAGAAAGGCAAACGGGGTGTTTGCGGCGTTACATAGAAGCGCGACATCGTATGATCGTGGTAGTAAGTCGACGAAGGAACTCAGCGCATGCAACGGCGTTTCTAAGTACTTATAAAAAATCGTTGGGGTTACTCGACGCTGCACTCCGTCGAGAGATTCCCGAGCTCCCCACCGCTCAGCTAGTCGACACCGACCATAAACTGTAACTGTATGACCTCGCTCTACAAGTCGTTTTGAAAGCTGTTCAGCAAAAGTTTCAAATCCCCCGTACCGCGCTGGTATACCGCGAGTACCAAGAAGGACTATTCGGAGGGGTCGGCTTGAAAAGGAAGATTGCATAACTCCAATTTTAGACTACAAAGCTTTCCACCATCCTACCGCAACAAATACCTCTTCTACCATCCTCTCGCGCCGTGTACAGTTCAGAGTAGGAGTACGGGGTCCACCGTTGACGCATTTCCCTGAGGGAATTTGGAAGCTCTGCATTTATAACACTGCGGTTTCCAAATTATCTGGAGGAGTCATCCCGTGCGGGGTAATTCAGCAAAGAGTTACACTTATAATACTGTCGTGGTCGGTCCTTCAGGATCCACCTGGCCTTTTTCGCCTCGCAACCAAGTCGAGACATTCTTCTTCGATTTCGATCCAGTTCGCAACGAGGTGATTTGGAGCTCTGGAAACAGCCCAGGGGTGCTAGGTCTTGCTGAAGCCGGGGCCATCCTTCACGGAGCTTTTTTTCTTGCCTATGTGCACCCCACAGACAGATATCGAGTGGAATCACTTCTTGAATCTGCGCTGAAGGGTGATGGACCGTACATCGCGACCTATCGTTGGATCCGACCCGATAATCAAGAAGTTCGGGTCCTTCACTGTCGGGCGATGGTAGAAGCGGATGGGTCTCTGATGCGAGGGTTCATTCTCGATCTGTCGTCAGAAGTTCCAGTGCTCCAATCTCAGTGTGATTATCTCGATTCTATGGGGTTCGGACTTTCCCAACTTGGCACTACGTCGCTTACAATCGATACCGAGTTCCGGATTAGGAGTTCGCACGGCGCCATAATTGACGGAGCCCTCTCTCTAGGCCTTCAAGATCTGGATCTTTCTCTCATTCGCCCAGGACGCTCGTTTCCAGAGTGCTTCAAGTCGGATCTATCCCGCGATAGTATTTCTGAGCTACTCGCGCGTGCCTTACGCGGATCTGTCACCGAGATGACATGGCGTGGATACGAGGGCCAGGTGCGACCAGTTGTGGTCGCAGGAATCGTACAGGGACTAGTGGTACTAGTTGCGGATATTAAAATACAACAGTCTATAGAGAGAGCCCTGAAGTCATCAGAGGCGCGACTACGCGCCTTAGAGCGTAGTACGGATTCAGCTCGAGCGCTCATCGACCTTACCCAAGAAATGGTCGGATTCGCCGCACTCGCGGGCCGTCAGGCAAATGGAAACCCGCTAGTACGGCATGCGATGGAGGCGTTGCTTGCCACCGCGCGAGAGGCTGGAGTCATCGCTCAAAAACTGATTCACGAACATAAAAGCTTCCACTCGGACGGAGCTTTAAAGGCTCTCTCCCGTGACCCGACGCATCGCCAAGAGGCTGAAATAGTTACTACAGAGGCCAAAGGAGCGGGAGCTTCAATTGTTTTCGCGGCGAAAAACGAAAGGACCTCCAGCTCTTTCACTTCTCTCCTAAAGGACAGCGGATTTAATTGCGCGACCGCTACACTCGAGGAGAATGATCTGAGGAACGTGCTGCTTGAGCACAAGTTTGTGCGAACTGTTATTTTAGATATATCGCACGACACACTCCATAGCGCTCTCCTAGTAAGGCAAATACGGAAGTTTTTCCCAGCCCTACAGCTCCTATGTCTCGTATCAGGTCCAATCGATTGTTTCCCAGAACTACATTCGGCGGGAGCGAATTTGATCATGGCAAAGCCGGTATCTGCGCGCGATATCGAGCGAGCTGTTCGTAACTTGCTCAGCCTAGCCTCCATCGCCCACAAGTTTTCATAGCGAGAGGGTGAGGCGCTTGAATAGACGCAGGAAACATCGAGAATCGCGGGCGATAGTATCCGGTTAGCGGTAAGGCATCGGTATAAAACTGCGCTGCGCGACCATACCCCTCAACTGCTGTGTTTAAAGTCAAGCACATAGAGGTAGGTTTTCTTGTTTTTGAGCTCGTAACTCTTTGAGTTATGTGTTGAATCGCACGATGAGTTTCTGCATTACGGCGGTAATTGCAACGGAAGAGTGTTTGCCTGGTTTTTTTCGAGGGGCGAGAAGCCGCTCCATAGCTGCGGGATGCCGGACTACTAGATTAAAGAATTGAGTTAGAATTCAAGGGTAAGTTCTCCTTTTTCCGCCGAAAACGGCAATTCTTGCAAACGGGTTTCATATGTAGTCAGATTGTATAGAGTAACCGCTTACACCTATTTGCACAGGCTTCCATGAATTCATTGGCACGCAAAATTGGAAGCACCCTCCTCGGCCTTCCGCAACGACTCAGGCAAGGGGCGGAGCCAAAAAACGAACGAGAACCGCTACCTCCAACCAAGCGGAACATTTGGGCAGAGCGTCACCTCGATCCTACTTACTGGCAAGGTCTGATTCATTGGGGCCAGGTTCCAACTGTAGACCAGTACACTAACCGCCGCATTTCGGGCGATCCGGCTGTGAACTACATCGCGTATTCGGCGCAGAGGTACTTTGCGCCACTCAGGCAGAATGGACCGATTCGGATGGTTTCGCTGTGCTCCGGTGTAGGCCAGCTAGAGATCTCGATGGGGAAGCAAAATCTTGTCGATCAAATTGTCGGGTATGAGGTCGATGGCGAGTGCGTTGCCGCAGCCAACCAGCTGGCTCTTAGCGAGGGAGTGGCTGACCGGGTTAAGTTCGTACAGATGGACCTGAATGAGGGGGCATTCCCAGACGAGCGCTTTGACATCATCTTTAATGAAGCAGCTCTGCATCACATAGCGAATCTCGAACACCTCTTAACCCAGTGCCAAAAAGTCTGTTCGCCTCACACGGTTTTCATTAACCATGATTACGTGGGGCCGAACCATCACCAGTGGACTGAAAAACAGCTCTTTTACATCAATAAGATACTTTCACTTCTACCACCTGAATTTCGTCGTTCGCTAACAAACCCCGGTGCGATCCACGAACGGAAATCAGCGCTGTCGATGTCGGAGATGCTACAGATAGACCCGACAGAGGGTGTTCGCGCCGAGGAAACGGTGCGGGTGATGAAACAATTCTTCGACGTCAGCGACTTTAAGCCATTCGGAGGAACGATTCTTCACATGCTCTTGAACGACATGGCAGGGAATTTCATTGCTGCCGAACACGAATCCCTGGTCAAGATGCTTGTCTTGCTCGAGGAAAGCTTGATTGATGAGGGGATACTGACGAGCGATTTCGCGTACTGGATAGCAACTCCTAAGTAGTGCTTCCGTTTGAGTGCTTAAGAAGAGAGTCTGGTTTCCGCACGTAAAGACCCAGCGCCGCGAGTAAGCAGGTCAATAGAGGCACGAGAGCGGGGATGCCCCGTGTCATGAGCCATGGTCTCAACGACTGTACACTAATTTCTGGATCGCTCATCAACCGAAGGCTCCTTCCGCAGGCACCTGCCGGCGAGGAGTCTATATACTAAACTGCCGTGCCCCCTACAAATCTTGCTATCCGTGGCAACTATTTGGGACGTCGATCAAAAACGGAGTATCCTCGGTTGAGGAGGAATGCCTGCGCTGTCGTCGACCTCGCTTCAAGTGCAAAGAAACTACCGAGCGCTCATTTGCGCCTGTAGCTCTTGAAGAATCGCCGTTTCAAACGGGGTCGTCTTCGCAGCATTTGATATTTGCGTCCCGAAGTTGACACTCACGGTATTGCTCGGGCTCGCTCCGCTACAACGAGCTTGGAAATAAATAACACCATCCTCCGGAACTTGAGGGGCTACGCCTGGCACCCGCCCTAAGGTCTGGCAGGTGACTGCCTGTAGTTTACTCTGGACTTTTAGCTTCTTGATCGCATCCTGCTGTTGTTTTTTGACGCGAGCATTCTTTGTAGTAGCCAGCTTCAATCGTGCAAGAGCTATCTGATCTGTTAGCGAGAGAAACCTTCCTTTCCCATCCAGCGATCCTGGAATCCAGCGCTCCTTGATCAGTCCGCACGTCACCCCGTCTTGTTGAATTAGCTCATCTGGCTTTAGCTGAATCGGAACTGGACGCTTCGCGCGCTGACTGAGGCGCTGTTGTGACTCCCCCGTCAGGGCAGATGCCGTCACCCATTGACTGATGTTGGTGGCATTTTTCAGCTGCGAGCCACGCCCGTTGAACAGCGTCACTGCTTCGGAGAAATCCGAGAACTTACTAGCCAAGACCGCTACACTCCCGCATCCATCGTACCCCGATGCAAGCACCTGGACGGAAGTACCCGTTGCTGTAACGGTGAGTGAACGCGCAGAGGGAGAGAAACCTACTGGGGTTGCGTTGGGTACCGGATACTCGACTTCGGGGTCGTTCTCTGTACCCTTCGTTATTTGAACCGAGTAGGTGGTCTTGTTTCCCGTTGTATCATAACTCACTAGGGTCACCGTGTGTGCTCCCGCGGAGAGACCTGTCACGTCAACCGCAAAATTGAAGCCGGGCTTGTCCGGGGCAGTCGAGCGGAAGTCTTGTCGGGCACGCGCATGGTACAGGTCGGGTACGAATTGGCGCTGCCACTGACCATCGATATACAGCTCGGTGACCGCATCTCGAATGTTGTCGAAAACTGCGCCCGCGACCTGAAGTGAGCTGGCAACTCGCCGACCGGCTAGCGGTGAATCAATAAGCTGAGTAGGTCCAACAGTATCCGAGAAGGCGCTATCGATAACCACCGGCAGCGGCGCATTGTTGACGACTGGAGCCGCAGACAACAGGTTGGTTCGCGCCGACAGGTAATATCGACCCTGGGCGAGTCCCGTCGTATTCCACAGGTGCACGTTAGAGTTTCGTCCTGCGAGTAACGTGGCCACCTGTACCGCGCCAGCCGGAAGCTCTCTCTTACTCGATGGGCGTTGAGTACTGAAATACAATTCAACTGGTTGTGTTAGGGGAGCATCGACCACGACAGTAAAGAGGCCGCTTGCTTTGTGGTCCTCTCTAAGCTCGATGTAGTCAATGAAGAACTCGGTACCATCTCGCTCCTCGTGCGGGTCGAGACTCAGGAAGTCAACAGCCCCCCGCCAAGGGTGCGTTTGCCCCGGGGCGATGACGGGTTCTTGTTGTAGTTCTGGCATGTACAGGCACACCTCAGAATCTTTCCACCGGTCGGGATTAATTACGTCATCACCGTCCTGAGGCGCACCAGCTGCGTTGAGGTAGGTTACGCGAGCAACCGACTGAAAGATTTGCACTGGGAATTTATTGATTAAGCTATAGCAGAAATGAACACACCGGTCAGCGTTGATCGAGCTGGAGAAGAGAAGGGGGTGAACCTTAGGATCATCGCTACCGACCTTGGCAAAACCGCCGAAGAAATCGCCGGAGCGAAGCACTCCCCTTGGGTCTGAGATTGGGTTGTGCGGGTAAAACTTCCCGTTCTCGACGTCTGTAAGACCTTGTATGTCACTCTGGGAATCCATCACCCATGGGTTTCCAAGGTCGTGAGTGGGGCAATCCCTACCACCCTTTTTATCCGGCTGGATAAAGCCGACTAACTCTGACGTTTTGATAGTAACGGTCCCAGGTGCTGAGGTGAGAGCGGGTAGAGTGGGCTCAGCGGCGGTTGCAGGCAAGCTCGTAGTGAGAGCAACCCAGTCGACACAGAACGGAACCCCCACTGTGGTAGTCGGCTGAATTCGCAAGGACGTAATCTCTCCGGCCCATCCTGCAGCACCGCTAAGATCAAACTCAACGAGTCGATTGACCGAATCATACGTCAAATCGTTTACGGCACCGAGTAGTGCTCCTGCTGAATTGAAGAACTGCGCATTCGATACCGTTACTTGAGCTGGGTTCGCTATCTCGAGCTTGATTGTCAAATACTTGAAGAGGGCCGCCGATATTAATGCCTTCTTCGGAAGCGCCATGTAGAAGTTACCATCCGTCGACGTTGTGGTCCCACAGAACTTGTTGGATTCGAAGCGGGCGTTAGATATGTTGAAGATTCGCGCAGAGTCTACATCTACACTGTCTCGCATGTCCCAAGGATTTCCCCAAGCAGTGGCGTAATCATCCGTCTGAAAGCCGTATACCTGATATGCACCGGGAAATAGTCTGGAAGAGCTGAAAGACGTCGATTGAGACCCGCCGGTAAGCGGTACGACTGTGTGCTCGAAGGCACCGTTTGTGAGATTAGAGTCACTATCAACCACGATGGCCGCAGCCTTTTGGGCTCCTCCCTGGAACGTGGATGAAAGCGATCCGCACGAGCTCGGGGCTCGAGTGAGTTGAATCCAGTCAATTTTTACCTCGGCACCCGAAATATGGCTCGGGTCGATTCGAATCTGGTTTTTATTTCCAGAAACCCAATTTGCACTAGGGCCGTTCCCATCGCTGCGACCTTGCGTGGCCAAGTCTATCGTGTACGTACGCCACTCGCCTGCATAGGTGTTCACTGGAGCCGTGATGCCGAAGGAATCGGACGTAGCCCAGTAGATCTGAATGAAGCTATTCACATTAGTAAACATCCGGACGGATATGCTGCTATAGCGGGATGTATCTATCGGGAAAACCGTACCGTATCGTACTTCATCAGGAACCGCGATCGAACCGGGGCTCTGAATCGTTGTGAGTGTAAAGTGAGGGTCGCTCGAGGTTGCTGTGAATGAGACAACCCCATTGGCAAAAGTTGGGTCCGTGAGATTGGATAACTGTTGCGGCTGAATGTTGGTGAGAATATCCTCCGGATTCGAAAAGTCCCACGCGTCTTTGACATTCTGAATAGCGAAATCCTCGCATGCATCGATTTGTGAAGTTGCGGGGCCCGTTATTGTAAGTTGAGCGGTACTCTCGGTTGCTAACCCAGCGAGTAGTGCCGCTCCAAAAATAACGACGGATCGGAAATGGGCCATAAAGCGTACCACCAATTTGTTCATACGAAGTTCTAGGGTCTAAGACGACCCGCCTTAGGGAAAACTTTATGAACTAAGTAGTTTCTTTCGATGAATATATAAGTCGCTTATTTTACACGATTGTTTAAGGTCTTGAGACTATTGCGTAAGCGTTCAGGGGGTGGAGTGGAAGTCCGAGCAGCGTCCAGCCCCTCAGGGGCGGATTTGCGGATGCAAATCCGGGATGAAAACAGCTAGCCGTTCACAAAAACAGTCAACGAACGATCAGCTCGTTGTCGACGAAAGGTTCGCCTAACTGCAAAAGCTGTTCTCGTAACACCTTTGATTTGTGATCAAAAATATACTCGTGAACGGATAGCGTAACCGTTCAGGCAGTGGAGTTAAAATTCGAGGAGCGTCCCGACCCCTCAGGGGTGGATTTGCGGATGCAAATCCGGGGTGAAAACAACTAAGCGCTCACAAAAGCGGACGACGGGCGACCAGCCCGTTGACATGAAAGGCTCGCCTTCTGAGTAAAGCTGTCCTCGTAAGGCCCTTGATTTGTGAATAAAATACCCCTCGTGAACGGTTACCGGATAGCGGGTACCGGGTACCGGGTACACTATCGCGGTCTAAATCCTGCATACATAAGGGATGCTGATTGTTTCCTTTTCTGATTCAGCAACTCAGGAGTTCTTTTTTCATGGTCGAACAAAGAAGGTCGTACGTTGGGCTACTGGCCCCTCCCGATGAGAGCCTCTCTAAGCAAAGCGCCATGTCGTTCCAGCGCGCCCGTCTAAAATCTCTGCCCCTCTCTCGGCAAGGGTATGGCGAATGTCATCTGATCGCGAAAAATCCTTTTCTTTCCTCGCCCGATTACGCTCCTCAATGATCCCACCTATCTCCTCGCTTGAAAGCTCCGGGGTGCCGGTTAACACAGAAATAAGATGGAGGCCCTCTCGCTCCACAACATCCAGCTTCTCAAAGAAAAGACCAAGAATATTTCCAAGTAGAGCTACTACCGAAAGAGTGGTCAACAACGATTCAGCCGTAGCCTTACCAGAATCAAGCTTATGGACTATCCCATTTCGAGCTTGCTCAAGCACCACTAACGCCTCTGGCGAATTAAAATCGTTATTCATAGCGGCTTCAAACGATGAAATTATTCCCCTCACATCGGGCTCGTTCATTTGCTCCTCAGTGAGCTGCGCTAGCGGCGCAACTTTCTCAAAGAGTCTGTGGAACTCCAAAAGAGAGTTCAAGTTATCACGGAAGAGCTTATCGGTAAGGTCGATACTTGAGCGGTAATGATGTCGAGCAATGACAAAGCGCAGAATTGATGCTCCGAATTTCGACAACCCGTCGGTCAATCGAACAAAGTTATTCAACGACTTTGACATCTTTTGACCATTGATATTGAGGAGCCCAGAATGCATCCATACGTTAGCAAACTTCTCCCCCGTAAAAGCCTCGCTCTGAGCGATCTCGTTCTCATGGTGCGGAAATTTTAGATCAAGCCCACCCCCATGAATATCGATACGCCTGCCGAGCGTCTCATAGATCATTACCGAACACTCGATATGCCAGCCAGGACGACCTACTCCCCAGGGGGAGGACTGAGAGAGCACTGTCGATTCATCACGTTTCCACAGAGCAAAATCGAGCGGGGAGCTCTTTTGCTTATCAAGCTCTTTACGCACACTTTCAAAGAGCATTTCTACATTTTGGTTTGATAGCTTTCCATAGTCGGCCTTTTTTCGAACGTCAAAATAGACATTCCCTTCAGGAGTGACGTAGGCCATCCCTTTCTCGATCAAACCGCTAACGAAAGCGATAACTTCGGGTACAAACTCGGTTACCTTTGTCAGCCTTGGGACAGGAAGAACTTGAAGCTGCTCCAAGCAGCTGTAAAACTCGTCGGTATATCGCCGCGTCATCGCGATTGGGTCTTCGCCAGTCGACAGAGATTTTTCTATGATTTTGTCCTCGATATCCGTGACATTCTGCACGAAATTAACATTCAAGCGGCGATAGGCTAGATACCGGCGAACAATGTCAAATCGCACGGACGTAAGCCCATGACCAAGGTGAGAATGATCCTGCGGCGTGAGTCCGCAAACGTACATCTTCACTTCCGGCTGGATAGGTGAAGGATCGATCGGATCAAGGTTAATTTTAGCGCCTGAGAGAGAATCGTAGAGAGAGATTGGTCGGGTTGAGGCTCGGTATTCGATGGGGTTTTGAATCGTGGGGTTTTGACTCATGGAGTCGTTACTCAAAGTAAAAAACGTGAAACTCCTGCGAATAGTAACTGACTCACACTGAAATTTACAGCTGCTACCTGGGGAAGTTTCGAATCGTTGTCGGTTGCACCTATTTGCTAAGAGTCTGTGACACAGGTATTTCGTGACGCAAATGTTAGTATCTCTGGTGTTACACCCTACCCAGGGAGTGTACTTAAAGAATCGGAATTTCGAGCTACGTCACAAACTCCTAGCGGTTACGGCCTTCGAC
>JAYVGZ010000166.1:0-11422 GCA_043771805.1 Pseudomonadota bacterium | reverse complement strand
GGCGGAGCCAGCTCTGTCGGGCCGGTTCAAGTTCAACCTTTCCATCCAACTCTGCTAGGTGCATCAGGTAATGATCGTAGTAGCCGGTAAATATCTCGTCGGATCCTGTCCCTGAAAGCGCGACACGGTATCCAGCCTCAGAAATGGACTGCGCTAGAAATGAGTGAATGTAGTATGAGATCGTGGCGAGCGGTCCATCGTGGTAAGCGATCAGATCTTTTAAGCGCTCTAGAAATGGTTCATTTGGAATTTCGATAAAGGTTGATTGGCAATTCAGATCTTTTACAACCGCCTCAATATTTTCTCTCTCGTCGTAGTGAGGGTTGCGGTCTACGATCGAAAATCCGTGAAGCTTCACACCGATAGCTTTTACCGCAAGACTCGCAAGACTCGTAGAATCAACTCCGCCAGAAAGACAGCATGCAATTGGCACATCAGCACGAAGACGGAGTCGCACTGCTTCTGGTAGAAGTCGTTTCAAGTGCTCTACTGCTTCAAACTCATCGATGTTAACTCTCGCTGCTTGGAGCTGCCAATACCGATGGGACTTAACATTCCCACCCACTCCGGTGACTCGACATGTTCTCGGCGGAAAGGCGAGGACTCCATTGTGCCAAGTCTCATCGCTCTTATGTAGCGAGCGGTAGCCATTCACAAGATATCTCAGGACCTGGCGTTTGTTGGGCACCAGCTGCGTGGTCGAAAGCGCGGCGATGGTTTTATGCTCTGATGCAAAAAAGAACCCATGCGCGGTTTTGTAGGTGAAAAGTGGCTTTTCGCCGAAACGATCCCGGCACAGCATAAGCTCTTGGCGATCGTGGTCGAAAGCGGCAAATGCCCACATACCTTCTGCGCGGTCGAGAAAGGCCTGCCCGAACCTAGCTAGTCCCGCGACGAGTACTTCCGTATCAGAGCTTGTGATGAACCTGACACCTTCGCGCATCAGCTCGAGCCTTAGGGCCTCGTGATTATATATTTCGCCGTTGAATACGATTGTCCAACCATCACGTTGGAATGGCATATTCGAGCGAGCTTCGAGGTCAACTATGGATAGGCGCGAAGAGAGAAGTACTGCTTGCGAACCGTCGCACAAATTAATTCTGAGAGCCCCTTGGTGGTCGGGGCCACGTTGTTTCATGGTCTGGAGCGCGCCACCTATAGCTTCATCAGATGGGGGGATAGTTCCCAGGTAGCCGGCAATTCCACACATGAAACAATAGCCCCACTACACCACGCACCAACATTGCAAAGACCCGCCCAAGCGCCTAAAGAATCCGCGCGGCAGGCCCAGGAGAAACGGCTATCCCATCCATGCCCCCCCCTACGCCGACTTCGTTTGTGAATTCGTCGGATACAATTATTTGTGTTTCTTGCTTTACGGTCGAAGCCGCTCCCAACAGGCGACGATACCAATCGACATACCGAACAAACCCTCGATCGAGCGGAAACTGCGGATGATAACCAATCATGTCTCGGGCCTTGTCCACACACAAGGTGCCGCGAGTCGGCATAAACTTATCTTTAGGAAGATATCTTATGTTCACGTTTGAGAACTGGGAACGAAGGATGTCTGCCATCTCTTTCATCGTGCGTGATTCACCGTACGTCAGGTTGAATACCTGTCCACGAGATCTCTCACTTTTGATTATACAAGAGATACCGTAAGCGAGATCATCGATATACGTAAAGTCTAGCGCGTCGGAACCATCGCCATTCACCGATACTTCAAGGCCCTGCATTGCATTTTCTATAAAGATCTGTCCAACTCGCCGACTGACGCATCGCTCGCCGTAAAGAGCGGAAGGTCGGACTATCGTGTACGGCAAGTCAAACACCTGATTGTACGCAATCACCATCTTCTCGCCAGCGAACTTTAAAGCACCGTAAATGCCGATCGGTTCGCACGGTGACTCTTCGGTTACGACCCCGTCTTTGAAGTTGCCGTAAACCATACTTGACGAGAAATAGATGAAGTGATCGACTTTACCACGTGATGCGTCTAGCGCGTTCTCAAGCGTGCGCAGCGAGTGATCGAATGTACTGTACGGGTCCTTGTTGGAACGATTTGCGTGCGCTACTGCAGCGAGTTGAATCACAATCTGTGGTTTGAACTCATCGAAAACCCGGCACGTAGCATAGTAATCACGTGCGTCCTGAACCCAAAGTCGAATTCCAGGGGTTCTCAGGCATGTCAGTCGCTCACCGAGTATCGTGAGGTATAGCTCTGTGCTCGGCGCGCCTTCATCGGCGGTCGACATAAATGACAACAAATTATTCACCTGAAGGCTATCAAGAATGGCAACATCTGCCCCCTGATCACGAAGATTCATGGCCAAGTGGTGGCCAATAAATCCAGCCCCGCCTACAAGTAAAACCCGCTTGCCTGATATCTCGATCATAACCAACCTCTGAAATATTACTACCGCGTTCTCAGGTTAGGATGCGCAGACCTGGCCGGAAGGATTCGGAGGATACAGGGGATCAAACACCGGACGCTATAGGTCGCAATGCAAAAATTCGCAGAGTTTACAGCTCAATCTAACCTGCGACTGCGTCCGGGTTATGCCGTGTTGCTGCCGAGTCGGAGCACATTAAGTCCTTTAAGCCATTGAAATGAGCGGTATTAAAGAGAAATCAATAAAGCTATGTAACCGTTCAGGCATCGGTAAAAAAGTGCGCCGCGCGATCACGCCCCTCAGGGGCGGATTTGCGTCCGCAAATCCGGGGTGAAAACAACTAGCCATTCACAAAAACAGTCAACGAGCGATCAGCTCGTTGTCGACGAAACGTTCGCCTGACTGCAAAAGTTGCTCTCGTAATACCTTTGATTTGTGAACAAAATTATACCCGTGAACGGATACCGGATACAAAGCTATGTAACCGCTCAGACATCATTGCCCTTAGTGTGCCGACTAAGAGACGCCATGAATAGAACTTACAAGGGGTGGATTTGCGGATGCAAATCCGGGGTGAAATCAACTAAGCGTTCACAAAAGCGGACGACGGGCGACCAGACCGTTGACCATGAAAGGCTCGCCTTCTGAGTAAAGCTTTCCTCGTAAGGCCCATGATTTGTGAATAAAATACCCTCGTGAACGCTTACCGGATACAAAGCTATGCCTTTTAGCAAGACCACCGCTCACCATTACAAAACCTACTCACAGAAGAGTGGGTGCAGCCCTATTCCGTTCCCGTTTCCCGAAAGCTATCCAGAAGCGCTCCGCAAAGATTACCCACCTCGTCGAAGCACCGCTCGTAGGTCTGCTCTAAAGAGATCGAGAGTGCTTCCCTGGCTATTTTATGAGCTTCGGTATCGTGCTGCCGCAGCCAGTCGTACACTTCCCTGAAATCCTGAAGGGTCGGGAATATGGGGATGTAGTTTTTCCACGCCACCAGGCTTCGAAAATACCATTGCTCATAGTCGCTTTCAATTTTTAAGGTAGCGCATCCAGAAGCGAGCTTCAGAAACAACGATTTCCATGCACAACAGTACCCATCTGCATCGATTAGGTACCGATACCGAAAGAACTCTTCGAATGGAACCTCAGTATCGAGAAGGCCCAAGCCCGCAATTAGCTCTTGCTGCGAGCTTTCAAGGTTTTTCATCTTGGAAAACTTGGCATTCAAAACTCCACTGTCGTCAATTTCCTTGGCCAACAGCGTAAGTCGTCCACGGGCAGAGAACTTCCAATTTGCGGCCTCAATGCCCAGACCCGTCGTCGCTCCGCGCCAGAACGCGGCTGGTTCCTTGTTGGACCATGGCGAATCTCGCATCAAAATTCGTTGTCGGGCAAGCTCATCTTCATAGCCGTGCGATTCGATGAATGCTGGATCAGGAATCAACGCCGTCCGTTGGTCGCGGACGTGCCGACCGAACGCTAGGATTGGCGCCCTTGCGGACAGTGGTTGAAGCCACTCCCACAACCCATCCTCAATGCACACAATCAAGGAACCCCGCTTACCTCTCACAGCAGGGTGATCCCCTATCGTACTGAAAAAATCTGCAATGGTTGGGTAATGCCCCTGCTGCCGCGCCCACGTTCGCTGGGTCAATGTCGCGTTTATATTCCCGGCGCCATCAAAAGTTACCCGGATGGCCATGTCAGTCTCGTCTATCTGGCGGCAGACAGCGTCCACATCCTCGCGCGTATACTGGGTTTGCCGCCAGTACTGCAGCGATGCTTCGTTAATCGGTCGACCGTGATTCACTTTTCCACCTCTTCTATCCGGTCACTCTTGACGCTGTAGTCAGTTGCGCTAACGCCTCTACTCGCACATTGACAAGTCTTCCCATCTCAGGCCGTAGGGTGCGTACTTTGTGAAAAGCTTGGGCAGCAAAGAGCGGTTCCACTCGTTCGACCCCCTTGGCTAAGACGTAGAGCGGCAACCAGGCCGTGAATCCAGAAGCCGTCCACGCCTGCTGGTACCAATGAAGCGCCTCTGGCATCCGGCCTTCACCCTCGCATGACAGTCCAAACCAGAACTTCGCCAACCACTGCTCTGGATGAAGTTTCTGGTGCTGATCAAATCTCTTTGCCCACCGCTCTGGCATTTTCAATAACTTTTGGCAGCTCGCAAGTACCTCATCGACCACATACAAGTCATCTTGCGCACACATAAGCATGCACACCCCCCACTCCCATGCTTCCCGAATGAATGAGTGGTACAGTCCAGTCCCAGTCTGTCGATACCGGAACGCTTTCCTCGGCACCTTTCGAAATCGAGCGTTGAAGCGCGTCATCGCGACGAAAAAATTCCAGTCCTCGTTGAATGGCATTGAGACATTGTAGCCCCCGACCTTCTCCCATAGCTCGCGCCGATAGACGGCCAGAGCAGGCACGCAGTTGTCGTAGCGAATAAAGTACGGATCGAAAGGATTCGGAATCCACTCTCCGGTACGGTCGCCAAAAAGCTCAAGGTCGCTGTAAACCACATCTGCGCCGTCGCTGGAGATGAGCGAAAGGGCTTCATGCAAGAAGCCGGGAACCATTATGTCGTCTGCATCCATGTTAACCATGAATAGCCCACGGGCCTTCTTCACTGCAAAATTCCGCGCGTCAGAGGCACCTCCATTAGATTTCCTATAGGTAGTAATATTGAGCTCAGGGAACTGCGCTGATAGACCGGAGATAACCTGGGGACTGTCATCAGTACTTCCATCGTCTACGACGATAACTTCCATATTCGGATACCTTTGTTGGCGAAGACTTTCGATCGCCTCTACGAGGTATTTTCCCTTGTTAAACACCGGAACTATCGCGCTGATGATTGGGAAAGTTTCTTCCATAAAACTCCTTACGCCCCAAACAGCGGTGATTGTCGTTCTTGATTGTAAACCTCTCCCCAGGCCTGAGACTGCGCACCAGCCTCATTGAGCCTACCCTGACCTGCGAGAACTTCTGAAAGAAGCGCATATGCGGGGCTAAAGTGCGGAGACTTCTGAACGAGTGCGCGAAGCTCTCCTTCGGTTTTTTCTTCGGCTATTCGACGCCACGATGTAGGCATGGAGTCGACGATCTGCCGTGCGGCCGCCCAGGTTTCATCCGAGAGCACGATCGCAAAGCCATTTTTTGCTCGCAGTACTGAGAATTCGTTATTCCTCACGTCGTGTGAAATTTCATCAACTATCGCAGAGTTCTCGTACAATCTAAGAGCCTGTACGGATGAGTGCGCGTCTTTATCGGTGCGTTGTTGGGAGGCTGAGTCAACGAGGGAGATCCGCCATGCCTTATGAGTCAACAAAACGAGAAGTCTCTTGAAGCAATACGACTCACTCAGTCCAAGCTGAGCCTGAGTAGAGAACCCCTCGCAATCAAGCCATGCTATTTTTCGAACAACAAATTCACAGTCGGTAGGAGTCACGTTGAAGGGTCCACCCGGATTGAAAAGAATTTGCCCCTGCTGTTCAGAGAATAAAAGGTGTCGTTCTTTATCGGTCAAATTAACGACCAGAGCGCCCACGTTATCTTGCGCGAAACGCTTAAGACACGACGCTACAAAGTCTTCTTTCAATCGAGAGTCTGGCTTCATCACCGCAGCGAACTGAGATCGCGTCGCCTGAACACCTCGGTTGATCGCCTCCAACCGGCCGCCGGGCGAAGTCGAGTCGGGCTTTGCAATTCGCAGCGTTGTGTCTGGGACTTGTCCTTCCATGGCAAGTACTCGTTCGCGAACTGACTTCGTCACTGCGCGGTCGTTTGAGGCCGGGACAAATACGATTTCCGTCTGTGAGATTGTTTGCTTTGAAACCTCGGAGATTATCTGCTCGATGGGATCGGATTCACTCGTAACAGGTACGACAAAAGAAAAAATCTGTTCACTCGGTACGCGGCGAGCACTGTGTCTACGGTACACCCGTGACATCTCGCGGTAGGCGCTCGCCATACCACCACCCGTCTTACTCGTTTCGTAGTTCCGCATGTAGGCAAACAACCTAGGAATGCGAGGACCAAGCGGATATTTTTCCTGAACTCTTAGCCAAAAATCAAAATCCATTGTGAAGTTTAGTCCTTCATCAAGTGCGGATTCAGGGGAGAGGCCGAGGTCATTAAAAACACTTCGTCGAAAAAAGATACCTGGCTGTGCAGGCACCGAGTGAAAGACCCAGTACTTTATGGTGTCGAACCATGAACGCTCGATATTCGGTACATCCTCGATGGCATTTCCAACCCGGTCAGTCACCTGACATCCACCCATAACTATCGGTCGGTCGACGATGTGCTTTGCGACTTCGGCGAATGTACCGGGCGCGTACCAATCGTCGGAGTTGATCCACGCTATAACATCACCCGTTGCGCGCTCGAAACCTTTGTTTAGTCCGTGTGACTGACCACGGTCGGGTTCGGAGGTCCACTTCAGATGCGGATACTCCCCCAGAATCGAGAGCGTATTGTCGGTAGAGCCCGCGTCAATAATAAGGTGTTCGAAATTAGGGTAGTTTTGAGCAAGGACCGACTCAATAGTGTCGCGGATGAACTCTCCCTGATTGAACGAGACTGTAATCACTGAAAATTTGGGCGATGTCATGATGTCCCTACACAAAGACGCAACACTCGAGTGTTTTGATGAATCACGTCCCCAGAACGCTTCATCTCAATAGTTGGAACTTTACCTCTCAACGTAGGAGCTACGACGTGCGTCCTTTTTTTCTGCTCGTTCATAGCGATCACAGACTTGACCCCATAGGACCAAACAGCGGGGCTGAAATGGCCACCCTGAATCAAGCACGTTACCTGGCCAAGGCCGGGCACCGTATCGTTGTAGCCGCGCATCTCGCTACACCCGTCACGGCCGACCAAGGGGTAGAGTTTTGGGACGTCGGTTCCTCCTACGACGTTGAAGATGCGCTGAACCGGGCTGACACGATCGGCCCCTACTACCTTATCTCGGCTGGCCGAGCGATTGCGCTTGTTTTGGCAAGACGGAGAGTAAACTGTCTTAAGCGCCTATTGGTTACCCACGATCGCTGTGCTGGGGACTCTGGCGTCAAGCCAGATGTATTGCCTTACCTCGTTGATCACATCCTGTGCGTTTCCCACGCCCAAAAGGACAAATTGATCAGCGAGGGTGCGCCTGGCGAGAAGATGATCGTCGTTCACAACGGGGTCGATTTTGACATTTTTTCGCCTACTCCGCCGATCGCCCACGATCCAAGGCGGCTAGTGTTCTCAGGGGCTCTTGTGCCCGACAAGGGCCTTCACCTTCTGATAAACTCCTTCCTTGAGCTGCGAACAAAACGTTCCGGTCTCTCACTAGAGATCTTCGGTAGCAGCTCCCTCTGGTCGCGCACTGACTACCTTGATACTGAGTCATTGGCCAAGTCGATACCGGGGCTCATATTCCGAGGGAAACAGCCGCAAGCTGAGATTGCTCGTGGATTTCAGCGCTCTGGGATCTGCGTGGTCCCCTCAATTTGGTTCGATCCATATCCCCTAACGTCACTAGAGGCTCAGGCCTGCGGATGCCCCGTTGTAGCATTCAATATCGGTGGGCTTCCCGAAGGTATTCAAAACGGAGTTACTGGGGTAGTCGTCGACCCAGTTGAGCAGTCCGCGCTCACTAACGCCCTCGACACGCTCCTGCAAGAACCGACGCGTCTCGGACAGATGTCCACGAGTTGTGCTCAGTTCGCCTCGACACATTTTCGATGGGAGCGTGTGGTGGAGTTCATTACATCGCTTTGCAACGCTGAGACCGTCAAGGAAACCGAAATCATCGAAGCCGACTCGGCTAGTGCGACCAAGGAGCAGCTCTCGTATTATCTGAGCGATGAGCCCGTGGACGACTCTCAGCTCAGAGAGTGCAGCACGCGCGCCACTCTGGCTGGACTTTCTGAGGGGCGCCTTCAGAGGAAAATTTAGTAGAGTTTCTGAGGCTCCGTTGACTGAGCACTTCCGATAAAACCTCAGACAGCCTAGATCAAACATTTCTCTGCACATTTAGACACCTGAAATAACTCAATTTTCAATCTTTGATTCTAAAAGTAGCCCTTTCCTAGGATCCGAGTGCATGCTAAATAGCTAAGGCATTCATTGGAGAAGTAGTTCCATCATGGCAGTCGTCGCGTTCGACACTAGAGGCACCAATACCTACGAATCAAGTTCGCGTGCCAGCTCTTCTGACATCGCTCAGGTAGCGGACGGTTCACTGAGCGAGTTGTTGGGCCTCGAGTTTCTTTCAGCGGTCCTTCAGGATCGCCCACCGGTTCCGGAGCTTTTGTTCTTGAGCTATCCGACGGACTCCCGTATCGCGCTCACAGAAGCTTACCTTCGTGAGCAGCTTGGCCCTCGCCCCTCGCCAATTCTCTCTAGTGCAGCTAATACTACTAGAGGGATAACGGAACTAGCTGGTTCTTTCTCTCTCAGTGCCTAAGCGGCACTCCTACCCCACGGGTAGACGTCTCACTGACAAACAATACGACCAAAGGTTTACATGCGTATCCGTTACGCTCTCTTGTTACTTATTACATTGCTGCTGCCCCTAGTCGCCTGTGACCAAGAGTCGAACACAGCCGGCTCAGGCCCACACATTTCAGTGCATTTAATTACTGATCAGAGCTCCGTAAAACCCGGCGTACCTTTTCACGTCGGCGTGCATTTCGTACCCGAGCCGGGCTGGCACGTGTACTGGCGCAATCCAGGAGACTCTGGCCTTGCGCCAAAATTCTCTTGGGAGACCTCAAGTGCCACTAAGATCTCTCCAGCCCTATGGCCTTATCCCCAGCGAATTACTGAGGGTCCCCTCACGAATTATGGATACAACGAAGTAGTCATTTCATTTCCAGCCCTCGTCGATTCCTCGGAATTAAGCGAGAACATAAGATTGGGTCTCGATACGCAGTGGCTCGTGTGCAAAGACGAGTGCCTGCCGGGCTCCGCGAAGTTAAACCTTACCTTGCCCGTTGTTGAAGCTAACGCGGCTCCAGAAGCCTCAATATTCGCGCCTCTTTTTTCTCGCTACCTTGCAATGGTGCCAGCCCCACTCGACCACGTTGCTGTTGTGATTGAAGAGCGGGAAGCTCATATCACTCTCTCGATTCTCCCGCTCGAAAACCAAACACTGCCAACCACCGCTTCTTTTTTTCCCGACGATGGTGGCATCATCAACAACTCAGCAGCGCAAGTGGTCTCGGGTGACGGTAAAACCCTGCGAATTACTCTTGAGCGAGCAACGAGCCGCACGGCTCCGATCGACCGCATTCGTGGAGTGCTTTTAGCAGATCAGGGTTGGTCACCAAGTGGGACCCCTCGCGCAGTAACCATCGACACAGATCCACCTGCTTCCCCATCAAACACTATTGATCCCAGTCCCATGCAGCTACCGGTTGCTGAATTGCCACTCGGGAGCCCAGCACCTATCTCGCTGGCGACGGCCCTCCTCTTTGCCGTCCTTGGCGGAGTACTGCTGAACCTCATGCCATGTGTTTTTCCGGTACTCTCGATAAAGGTTCTGAGCTTCATGCAACAGGCCTGCGATGATCAGAAAAAAATCCGCCTTCATGGCGCTAGCTTCTGTGCTGGTGTGATTGTTTCATTTTGGGCGTTGGCTGCGGTGCTCATTACAGTTCGAGTTGGCGGAGAAAAACTGGGGTGGGGCTTTCAGCTTCAGTCACCCATTTTCGTTTTCGCGATGATCTTTATCTTTTTTGTGCTTGGCCTTCTTTTTATCTCCGATCTCGCTATCGGCAACTCCATTCAACGTCTTGCTGGTGCCTCGAGATTACCAACTTCATATATCGGCTCATTTCTGAACGGCGTCCTCGCAACAGCAGTAGCGACGCCCTGCACAGGACCATTCATGAGTTCGGCACTTGCGGCTACGCTAACGCTCTCCTCTTTTTCGAGCTTCCTTGTTTTTACCGCGCTCGGTGTTGGAATGGGCTTGCCGTATCTGATCTTGTCATTTCAACCACGCTTGCTCCGCCTACTCCCTCGACCCGGCGCGTGGATGGAAACCTTTAAGCAGGCGATGGCGTTTCCACTCTTTGCGTCCGTTGTGTGGCTGGCCAGGGTCTTCGCTCGTCAAGTTGGTTTTGATGGTATCGCGTTAACGCTTTTCACAAATGTGCTGTGGGGGCTCCTCTTTGCAGCACTAAGCTTTTGGCTTCTTGGTCGAGCGGGGTATACGAAGCGAAGGATACCGACATACGCGTTACAGCTTGCGGCAGTTGGAACATTTTGCATGGCACTCATTATTGCCTACCCTACCGAAGATAAGCTGCGAAGAGCTCAGCAAGCCGGGTCGACAGCCGCTACGCGCGCAGAGGGCGAACCTGATATTCACGGTCTGGTGTGGGAAAGATATTCGGAAGAGCGAGTGAACGAACTGCAGCGAGCCGGGACTCCGATCTACGTGGATTTTACGGCAGAGTGGTGCATTACCTGCCAAGTTAATGAGGGAGTAGTTTTTGCTTCCGCCGAAGTGCGTGAGCTCTTGCGCAAAAAGAAGGTCGTACTTCTTAGAGGAGATTGGACATCTATGGATCCATCAATCACCGCTGCGCTTAAAAAACATGACAGAAATGGAGTTCCACTCAATCTTCTGTACAAGGGAAGAAAATCGACCGGCGAGAGTGGCGCTCCTATTATCTTTCCGAATATTCTGACCCCGGGAACCGTATTGAAAGAGCTTACGAGTATCATCGACTAGTTTCCTGCAGACCATTTAGCCATTTCGGAGGGCACATGAAGATCAGTTCAATCTTAGCCGTAGCATCGATTATTCTTTTTGGTACTGCTACGGTGCGCGCAGAAGAGGTAGCAGTTGGAAAACCTGCGCCGGATTTTTCGCTCATGGATTCTTCGGGCACTAAACATTCGCTCTCGGACTATAAAGGGAAAGTAGTAGTTCTCGAATGGTTCAATCCTGAGTGTCCATTTGTTAAGAAACACTACGCGCCAGGAAGCATGCAGAAATCTCAATC
>JAYVGZ010000165.1:0-4155 GCA_043771805.1 Pseudomonadota bacterium | reverse complement strand
CGGACGGCAGAGCGGCTCGTGGCCCGTGCCACGGGTGGAAAGATCGAATTCCGGTATGTCGTAGTCATCAACAAGAAACAGAATGCGGATGGAGCTGCGGTGTCGATGGCCAAACATGAGGCTCGTCGTAAGGTTTCCATGCGTAACGTGGGCACTGCCCAAAATCTGCGGCCGGATAGTACCTATGAAGTGAGCTACAACATCGAAATTACGCAGGCAAAAAAGGGCGAGCCGACGAAGGTGGTGAGGACTACGAAGTTGAGCCCAGTGAGTCGGTTCGTAGTGCCTGCGGAGTAGGTGAGCAAGGAGATCATTCTGGCAAAAAACTGTGACTACAGGGGCAGCTGTTTAAGCGAGTGAGTCGAATGAGGTAACGGCTCGCCTATACCGGTAATACGGGTTAAGGAGGCAGGTCAATTCTTCAATAAACGCAGAGCAATACTCGGCTGCAAATTCGCTTGCGCAAGCACCGCAGTGCTTGCCTGCTGAAGAATCTTAGTTCGAACCAGCACTGCGCTCTCTTCGGCAACATCCGCATCGAGTATTCGACTAGCTGCCTGTTTTGAATTGATTTCAAGACTCGAAAGCGAGTTCGCGGCGATCATCAGCCGCGACATGGAAGCAGCGATCTCGCCCTTTGCGGCAGAGATATTTTCAAGCACTGAGGCAGTCAATGTTAATGCGTCGCGAGCATCAGCTTGAAAACGGAGGTCAAACGCAGCAAGGTTACCACCCATTGACTGATAACCGGTGCTGATAGTTGCACCATTTCGTGCGGTAGCTGCCATATGGTTCGGAGAGGAATCAACGTGACTTAGTCCGGAGCTCGATTCGAAATTTAAGAGAAGTACCGTACTTGCATCAACATTCTGTTGAATTCTAGTCGGGGTAAAATCTTGAGTATACTTTTGAACTTTAGACAGCTTAATTTGATCCAAGGATCCCTTAGTAAGGTAGAACGATGGATACGAGGTCGTTTCCGGACTAGGATAGATCGTTCCGATCGCTAAATCGGTCAGTGACTCAGGGAGGGTACTTGTAAACCTAAAATTCGCCGGCAGAATGGACTCAGCAACTTTTTTGCCCTCTACAAAGAGTCGCAGGGTTCTATCGGTGCCGTAGCTCATCGCAATATGTTGCCATTCTCCAGGTTTTAGGGTCCCGGGAGCAGCAGCTAGGCTGGAGATAACGGATGCACCGGTCCCATCTACTCCCCAGTTTGTGAAAGTAATTGAACCATCAGGCGCGTAGGCTAAAACGTAATTGTACTCACCCGATCCATTGAAAGATTGCGCGATCAGAAAGCCACCATCACTTTCTGTTGGATCTATGTTGGCCATGAGCTCTACAGTGAAATCCTCTCCGCGCCAGAGGTGACTCGCGTCGTGCGCCACAACCAACGAATCGTTTACGCCATCGAGAACTAGCGCTGACCCGGTGTTTTCTTGTCCCCCATTTATATTTCGGATGCCAACCTGCAGCGCTGCTCCTGCGCCACGAATGCCGGCGAATATGCTTAGGTCCGCACTGTCGCCATTGATAAGCTTACGGTTATTGAATGTAGTGCTCTCCCTGATTCTATTATACTCACCAGCAAGGGCCTGTGCCTCGGTATTCAATGCCTCGCGCTGTTTTTGAGAATAGGTCCCTGTCGCGCTTTGTTCCGCGAGTTCACGAACTCTGGAGACTATCTCTGTTAGAGCATCTGTAGCCGCTGAGGCTGTCTGTAACACAGAAATTCCATCGCTCACGTTTAGCCGTGCACGATTAGCAAGACGCGCATCGATGTTAAGCTGCGATGAGACCGCCAGCCCTGCTGCATCATCTGAGGCTCGATTGATTCGTTGACCGGATGCGAGGCGCTCATAGGTCGTAGATAGATCTGCAGTAGCACGCCCCAACTGGCGCTGAACGATCAGTGACTGGATGTTCGATCCGATCTTTATCATTCGCTAACTACATGAACCGCTACAACTTTCACCCTTCGTCATGTGAAGGGCGAGCTCACTCATATCGTAAAGCGGTGAATTTAGAGGATTTCTGGAGCATAATCGGATATTTGGAAGAAATTTAGCGGTCAAGTCTAAAGTCTTTAAAGGGGTCACTGCTGAAGCTTTGGAATCAAACTCGGCACAAACTATGCATAAACTACTGCTTTGGTTACGAAATTGTTCCTTGCTCAGATTTGGGGTCAGGCTGACCTTGCCGTACCTGAAATTCTCACTTCTAAGGTGTACTTAAGCGGAATTTGCAGAGCTATGGGAAAATCGCGCACACGAGCGCATGTAGTAAAATTATAGATGTCGCCCTAGTTAATGAAAATTCCGAGCCGACCCCAGAGTAGAAATCATTTCGTAACATGCCACGCCTTCCAGCGCTTCCACCGCCGATGATAGTTAAGCAGCTGCAAGAAAATAAGGAGGTCTGTTCAAGTATCGGTTTTGAGGATGGGGCTCCCCTTCGTCAAGTGGTGGAAAAGCTTGCCAGAGCGCTCGGAAGGGCCATCAATGAAATAGAGGTCGAATTTGCCGAGCTCAGTGCGAACGGTGCATGCCAGAACAAACAGAGCAAATAACCAATGTGGTCACAGACATTAAGGATAGGGTGCCCTGAATTTTGTGGCGTCGGCAGCGGAATCAATAAGTCTTTTAGGTGTCTTGGTCGTGAGGATCCCAAGGCCCCTCTTCAGCCCTCAACAGGAATTCTCCGAGCAACGAAAAGGTTTCAACTACTTACTCAACACCCGAAGCCAGCGCCTGCAACCACTCCTCAAGGTTAGTGTACCCATTCCCGTTGTCATCACGGTAAGGCTGAGTCGGAAGCACTAATGCACGAACCGTGGAAGCCATCGAGGGGAAGCCACCGGCCGTGCGAGAGCACCCACTAACGCAATCCTTTATTCCTCCCGTCTTATTCGAAATATCAGCGATTACTCGGCTGTCGATCGGATTCGAATCTCGACGTCTACTCCCCGCGGTTGAGAGAACGGTGTTGAGCACATCGTCGTAGAACAGCGGCGGTGTATTGCTGCCGGGGAACGGCGGTATATCGCTGCGTTGAAGGGTTGGCGTGGTGAAAGCAAAATCCCACTCCGGGGCGGCGGGATTAGTGCGTGTTGGGCCGATGTTGCCTGAGACGAAGATACGAGTCCCTTTCGAGAGACCGGCAGGGTTGACACTCGCAAAAATCGGGCTAGTGAGTGATGGGCGATAAAGATTTCCGGTCAGCGATACGAACGTTGACTTTGTGGAGCTCGTTGAGTCAGCCGGATTGGCCTGGTTCCAGCTGCTTGATCCCCCCCATCCGTACACAACATTACTGATAAATTCTAGGTGAGCACCCGACTTCACCCTCGGATTGCGATCATGGTTGTGTGCAAGAACGTTTCGATAAGCAGTGATGTTTTTCGAATCATCCCCTACCAAGAATCCCATGCCGTGGGGACCTTCTGAGTGGAGTGACCTGTAGAGCGATTCAGCAATAATCGAATTGCTGACTGTAACATCTCTGGTGGTTGGGTAAGCCGTGCTGAGGTTTTCATCTATCGCCCAACTCAGTGATACATGATCAACAACAACATTATGTACCGCCACCAACGGCGACCCTATAGAGATGCAATCGCGCTGGTCGGGGGGTGGGCCAACTTTATTGTCGCCGACCCTCACCTGAAGGTGTTGTATCAGAACGTCGTGACTCATGACACGTAAGGATGCCCCCTTTAGAAGAATACCTGGAGAGGGCGCAGTCTGGCCAGCGACTGTGATAAAGGGTGATCGAATCAAGAGGTCGCTCTTTAACGAAATAATACCAGCCACCTCAAAGATACAGACTCTAGGAGTTCGCGCGTCAATACACGCTCTCAGCGAACCTGTTCCTTGGTCGAACAAGTTCGTTACTCGCATCACCGTTGTTTGGGGAGGTGAGAGGTGGCGACCGCTACCGGCGGTGGTGTTTGTTCCGAAGCCACTCGCCCCAGGGAACGCGGGAAGTGGAGTCGTTGTTGTGCTTATGACGGTTGGAAAGGCGGTAGGGGTTGGCGAGTTTGCTGGGAGACTAGCTGGCGTGCTGGTCAGGCTTGGGCTTGTGGGGCTTGGGCTTGTGGGGCTTGGAGTCGCACTATCGACTACGACCAGGCGCAGATGCACGGTTGGCCCA
>JAYVGZ010000164.1:0-3513 GCA_043771805.1 Pseudomonadota bacterium | reverse complement strand
GTTCGAGGGAAAGAACTCCCGACTCTCAAGTTCATACTTCCGGCTTATGAGAACTTTAAATGGGGCGAAAGGGCCCGATGTATCGTAGAGAGTGCTACGCCGTGCACAATACCAATCAACCCCGCTCCATGGGTTTTGGTAGCGGGAGGAGAGATAAATTCCTCGGAATAGTCGTCACCGTTCGGAGTGAATGACTCCACCGCGCCAGCTTAGTAGGCGAAAGGTTGAAGCTACTGGGTAACGGAAGGACTTTGGAAAACCTGATTCCTCGATAGAAATCCACGAATGAGCGCCTCTCGGTTAGTCTGTCCGATTACTTTGCGGATGACACCAAAAGTGCTCTCAAGTTCAAGATCCCATGCGTGGTATTCACGGAATGCGTGATAGGTCCAGTGCCACTTCATTCGCTCCATTATGGCGACGACATCACGAAGGTAGCGGAAACTGCTGTTCTTCGGCGCCCATCGTACGCCTGTAAACTCCCCAACGTAGATCGGGATCTTTCCGCGAGTAGCACGTTGGTACCGCAAGATAACCCGTAGGTTTTTCAAAATCGATGCGCGAGTAAAGTTTCGAGAGGGATACGAGACCCCTAACGGATTGCCGTAAATACCTTGTTGATGAAATTTGAGGGGGTAGTAGAGGTGAATGCTCATCACCAGGTTGGGGAATGAGAGCTTACGAACGCTTGCGAGCCTTGCCTGATCGCCGTAGGGCGGTTCCACGATTATGCGACGCGTTGGGTCAATGCTCGAGATTATTCGAGCAGTTGAGGTAGCGATCGATTCCCACGATCTGAGCGCAAGAGAATTTGAGGTCAGTGCAGGCTCGTTTAAGATATCGAATCCCCAGATGGTATCGTCTCCTGCGTACCGTAGCGATACTCGGCGCCAGACCTCAAAAAATGTCTCCATTGCCCATTGATCCGCGAATAATCGGTGGAGTGAGGGATAGGAACTCCTCTTGAATCCACCTGGGGGGGTGTGCAAATTCACTATTACCTTTATTCCTCGGGCACGGCTCAGCTTTATGGCGTTGTCGAGGTCGGGCAATGCGGTATCAAGCCAGGCAAGATACTCGACCCCCGAGGCGGTGTCTGCACGAGAGTCCCAGAGAAGGTGATAGCGAACAACATTGGTGTTCCACCGCTGTAGTTCGTCGTAGTCCTCGGATTGAAGTGCTGAGCCAACAGTGAACCCTCGCAGGGTTTGGGCCTCCACGACGTGCCCGAAAATAAAGAGGGCGGTCAGTACTACCGACGCGGGTAGAGCGACACCTCGATACCTTGCCTTGGTAAGTGCTAGCAATCCCATCACTGAAATAACCTTTCTCATACTGTTAGAATCATGATTGAAAATATCAGAAGATCCCTAGCATCAGGTGTGCCAATAAATCGACTCTTTCGATAGGGGTGAATGTGATTTTGTTCTATTGAGAAAATTCGAAGATTCAACCTAAAAACGGCAGTTAAGGAGAGCACAGTGGTGCAGAAGACTGAAAGCGCAAAGGATTTTTTTGTTTTCCGCACGGAACCCTGGCACCGTCAGGGTGAGTACGGACAACAGAAAAGCCCCAGCGATTTCAGTCAGCTGCGCCGCTGCGCGAACCGCAACTGCCGTTTTTAGGTTAAATGGTTTATAACTTTCTTATATCGTATCGATCGCTACCTTCGGAAGAGCGCGATGGAAAAGATGCGCCTTCCTCAAGGATAGCTATCATAACTAACTTAAGACTTGGTGCGAGCAAGCGGCCATCCAGAAAACCTTCGACCTGAGACGGGGGCCCATTTTTATGAATTCAAGGCGTCGATGCCGGGGCGTGGCGCTTCAGGCCTTGTATCAGTGCGATTCCTTAGGGGACCTCAACGTCAAAGGTCTTGAAGCGTTCTTCGGTTATTTTCAAAAAATTATTCAGGACGAAAACTCTCCCGCCGCTAAGACCGAAGAGGACCTTAGTTTTGCTCGACTGCTGGCTACCGGTGTTATTGAGCGACTTTCGTTTCTTGATAGGCACATTGGCGTAGCTTCAACGCACTGGAGCATCGCGCGCATGCCCCGCGTTGATAGGAATATTCTCCGGATTGCGACCTATGAAATTGCATTTTGCGATGACATTCCGGCTAAGGTCTCGATCAACGAAGCCATTGAGATAGCTAAATGCTTCAGCTCTGATGAATCACCGATGTTCATTAACGGAGTACTCAATCAAGTGTGTGCGTCATTCACGGAGCATCCGTCTTTGTTGCAGGAAGAGCTGTTAAAGGGCTCGTATTTTCGGGCAGCAACGGGGTGATGACCCCGATCTCGGCGACTGACCAATCGAACGCTGAACTGTTCTCCGTTTGAGTAATTCTAATGCAGGTCGAGAAAATCGACTTAGGAAAGATCACTCTGACGATCTCTTGCCCAGAGAAATACGGGTGGCCTGCTGCAGTAAAGCGAAGTGAACCTTGCCAACTCGGGGCAATGAAGGTTGCTTCGCCAATCTCAGTTTTGTCGCAGCTCGCCGTCGCCTCCACACGCAAACCCCGCGGATAGTCAGTTGGGAAATCGCCTGTCTCAAGCTCAAGCCCTGCGACCTCAGTTGGTGCATGAAACTTAATTAGAAGTGTATCACCAGAACGCTGCCCACCCGAACGTGGGCTCCACCGCGTTGAGCGCATACCATCCATTAACCGATGGAAGCTGTCGGTTGGGTTGGGAGGGACACTTTCAAAACTAGTTGAATTTGGTTGAACTGGTATAGTGGCGGCCACGGTCAAAAGTCGAATGTTTGAAGGGGACTTTGTAATCGAGGTAAGAAAAGGGTCGAAGTGCTGTCTTGCGTAAAGGGAGGGCGAGATTAAGACCGTCCGTAGTGACGAAGTTGTGTTGGATGCGGCTCTCACGCGATCAAGGAAATCAGAAGCAGGCAGTAAGCTTGCGAGCGATGGCTGAAACTGGAAGAAAAAGACACAAAAAGAGATGAAGAGGTAGCATCCTAGCGCCGCGAGACTAGCACGTGAGGCACAAAGAAGGGCTGCAAGTGAGGTGAACCAAACACAAGCGCCGGTATTGATGGGGGTCAAGCCGATGAGAGCAGCGCTCGGAATTGATCGGCTTATGCTGAGCAGCGGTGATATCAGCGAGAATGTCTCCGGAAGAAGTGTGTCACAGAGAAGCACAACTGCGAGTGTCATCCCAGTTCTCAGAAAAAATTGGGTAGTTTTGTCTTCAGCCCGCGATCCGAGGGTCGCTAGAAAAAAAACATTCGCTAAAAATAAGACGACAGACCAAGGAGCAAATCGCTCCTTCAGCTGAGTTCTATTTATGGTAGCCAGAGGGTATTCAGCTCCAACGTTAGGTTGCGCGAGGCCAGGTACGCCGTCATCCGGAACTAGGTGCGCCGAGGCGGGGTAGTCCGGAAAGGGAGCAAGTGGCGCTGTTGCTGTGGTATAAAGTGCTGGCAGGACTCCAAGAATAAAAATTAGGCAGTAGCCGAGCGCCGCGTGACGAGAGGTGGCGGGCTCGTCTT
>JAYVGZ010000163.1:0-9965 GCA_043771805.1 Pseudomonadota bacterium | reverse complement strand
GAAGCAGCGTACAGCACCGCGCGACTCTGTTTCATTGGAGCCACCCTTGTTGATGTCGGCGGACACAATCCTCTTGAGGCAGCCATGTATTCGGTCCCTGTCTGCGTTGGCCCTTACACGTCGGTCATAGCAGAGGTAGTAAAGGACATGCGTGCTGTAGCGGGAATTATCGATGTTACTGACGAAGAATCAGTAGCCACGGTCATTGAACGCGCCTGTAGGCACGACCCAGCGCTCATTGCGACCGGCGAACGGGGTGCTACCGTCTGGCACAAGCATCGGGGTGCGACAGATCGAATTGTAAAGGCGTTGTGCGCCAGGCCCAGGGTCCTATGATCACCGGCAAGTCAGTTCCACGCGCAGTTCTTTCGGCCCTTTCGGTGCTCTACGGTTGCGGCGTTCTTCTGCGCAATCGGCTGTATGACTCTAAGGTGTTTAAGGCCTACCGTAGCGCGCTGCCGGTCATAAGCATTGGAAACCTCACCGTTGGGGGAAACGGCAAAACGCCTCTCTGTCATTTTCTCGCTGAACAGCTCCGAGAGCGAGGAATGCAACCCGTTATCCTTTCACGAGGATACGGCGGATCTCTAAGAGGTCCTCATCGCGTTACCGATTCGGATACTCCTGATCTAGTTGGAGATGAGCCACTACTACTCTCATTTTTGTGCCGAGTTCCCGTGTATATCTCTCGCTCGCGTGTTGCAGGGGTACAACTGATTGAGCAACAAAAAACCGGGAACATCGTCATCCTTGATGATGGATTTCAGCACCGAGCGCTGCACCGAGATCTTGATGTCATCTCGTCATTTGTCGGCACTCCGCAGGCGATAGAAAATTTAGTTGAAGGTCAGCTACTCCCTCTAGGACGGTTTAGAGAGGATAGGGACGAGGGGCTCGCACGAGCCACCCTCTTAGTACTGGCCGAGCGGCGCAGTCTTGGGGCAAGTGAGCAGCTACCCCCTATCGACGCAAGAATCTTACGGCTGGTTCCGCCACACGTGACGATATTTCGATCGTTTCTGACCTCCCAAGGAGTCACTTGGCTCGATGATCGTGGGGCTGTCTCGCCCCAGGAGGTGATCGCGTTCGCAGGAATCGCACAGCCCGACGGATTTTTCGACTCCCTAAGAAAGGAGGGGTTCTCACTGGCTTCGACACATTCTTTTGCGGATCACCACGTTTTCTCCTCGCACGATGTGGAGCGAATAGCTGCTGCTCACCCGATGCTTCCTTTGGTGTGCACAGAGAAGGACGGAATCAAAGTGAAACAGCTCAATACTTCCATGTGCAGTCGAGTAGCCGTCTTTCGCACCTCTCTTAGGGTAACGCCTGCAGATTCATTTATGGTTTCTGTCATGCGAGAATTGCGTCGTCGCTCGGAGACGACTCATGATCGATAGTCTACGGATTTTCCAGTCGCAGTTGGAGTCGGATGAGTAAAGACTCGCCTACGATAGATAACGCCGAACGCGTCGAACGTCTGCGCCGTCAGGTTGCTCATTTTCCAGCGCTCCCTGGGGTATACCTTATGCGTGACGACGATCAGATCGTCATCTACGTAGGAAAAGCAAAAGACCTCAAAGCAAGAGTTCGTACCTACTTTGCAGGGGGTGATGGCAGGTACCAGATCGAGTATCTCCTTCAGCGGGTTGCTCTCGTCGAGATGATCGTCACTCAAACCGAAGAGCAAGCTTTTCTGCTCGAGCGCGACCTCATCACAAAGTACAAACCGCGCTACAACATCAGACTCAAAGATGATCGAGCGTATCTCTCTATACGGATCGATGAGAACGCGGAGTGGCCCCGTGTTGAGTTAGTACGAAAGATCGCTCAAGACGGCGCGAAATATTTTGGTCCGTATGCTTTCAGCTCTGAGCTGCGAAATCTCCTCGAGGTAGTGAAGAAGGTGCTTCCCCTTAGGACCTGTTCGAATGCGGTCTTGTACAACCGCACAAGGCCCTGCTTGGAGTATCAGATTAAGCGGTGTTGTGCTCCATGCTGTATTCAGGTGGAGCGAAGCGAGTACCTGCAGTTAGTGAAGCAGGCGATCGCGATCTTAGAAGGGCGCTCGGCCGCTACCGTAAAGCAGATTGAGGAGCGTATGGAGCTCGCATCGAACGATCTGAGATTCGAGGAGGCGGCCTCATGGAGAGACAGGTTAGAGCTTCTTAGAACGTTTCAAGCCGGCCACAGCCTTGTTTCGTTTCGGGGAGAGAACCGCGATGTTTTCGCGATCTTCCGGGAGGGCACTCAGGCAGCGTTGTGCGTCCTGCTCGTTCGCGGCGGGCGAATCTCTGACACGAAGAGCTTCACTCTCTTTGATGTCCGCATTGAAGATGATGCACTGCTTGAAGCCTCCCTGCAGCAGTTCTATGAAGGTGGTCGAGACCTTCCTGATGAGATCTTAGTACCGAACGAGTTTGATAACCTCTCTTTGATGCAGGCTGGGTTTTCAGCTAGGCGGGGCAAGGGGGTTGTAATCGTGGCTCCGCAAAGGGGTTCAAAAGCGCGACTTCTAGCTACCGCCGAATTGAATGCAAAGCAGGCATTCTTAAGTAGCCTTACGACTGAGTCGGAGTGGAGTCAGGTCTCGACGAAGCTCGCCACTCTCGTAGGACTAAAGCAGATCCCGCGACGGGTAGAGTGTGTGGATATTTCTAACTTTCAGGGCTCAGACATCGTAGGGGCAGCAGTTGTGTTCTTCGACGGCGTCGCCGACAAATCCTCTTACCGGAAGTTTATCATCAGCCAACAGGGAAAGCCCGACGATTTTGCCGCAATTCATGAAGTCGTATCGCGAAAATTAAAGCGGGGCTTAGAGGAAGGTAATTTGCCCGACCTGCTTGTAATTGATGGTGGCCCTGGACAGCTCTCGATGGCACTCCTTGCCCGCGACGAGCTCAAGCTCTCGCTCGATATTGTAGGGCTCGCAAAGATGCGAACGGCGAGTGAGTTTGACGCGACGACCATCGTTCGAAAGCCTGAGCGACTGTATCTTGAAGGAAACGATGAACCGATTCTTCTTGGTGAAGGTGACCTTGTTACAAGATTCCTCGCTCGCATGAGAGATGAGGTCCACCGTTTTGTTATTACTTTCCACAGGCAGAAACGTGCAAAACGCGTGTTCGCCTCCGCGCTGGATTCGATTGCAGGGCTAGGCCCTGAGCGGAGAGGGCGGCTTTTAAGACATTTTGGATCAGTGAAGGCGATCGGGGTAGCGCCCGCGGAGGAGGTCGCAAAGGTTGGGCGTATGCCGTTGCCGTTGGCGGAAAAAGTGATCGTCAAGGTTAAGGAGTAGGGTTAGTACGACGGCGGTCCGCGCAAGCCGCGTTATCGAGGACCCAAATACCCCGAGCTACCCGAAGAAAACGGATTGCCGAGGAAAGGTAATCATCCTGCGTGGTCCATGAGCCAGCGCATACAAAACGAGCCGGTGTTGATCATCCGGATGATTCGAGTTGGAATCCCAGGTAGACGGAGGCGACAGTTCGTGATGTGGCTCTGAAGTCCCCACTGCGATGTCTCGGTGTGCCCTCCATGAAGTCAAATCGTGGATTTATTTGCACGAAATTGCATTTCGCCCGGCTCTATAGAGATGGTCTTCGTGCAACTGATTCCTACCGAAAGCGACACCTTCGTCACTGCGCATCTTCGTATCTCAGGCGAGTTCACTCAGGACCAATGGTCAGAGCAGTGCGAGGTTATATGATTCTCGATAAAGAAATTCGTCCAGAAATGTTACTAAAATATCCGAATCCTGCATAATCCGTTCAGTAAATACGTCCGCTCTCGTTGGTTTTCCTCAACGGTTTTATTTTCAATCATATTTCACGAAGCCTCTTTTATCCGGTTAAAGGGCAGGGGCAGTTCGTAGGCCATAAAAGTTTCATGAAAGAGTTCTAACGATGAAAAAACTTATTCTTCTCACCTTATTCTCCTCTCTTCTGATGGTGGCACGCCCCGCAGTCTCTCAGAGTTCTTCGTGCGAGGTAGAGCCAATGATAAAGAGCCTCGATCTGGGAGCGAAGCTTCAGCGCAGCGCTGTGCAGAACGGGTTGAGGAATTTACAGAGAATCACCAGAAAGAATCAGAGCTTTGTGAGAAGAACGGGCGATGCTGCGGAAGCGGCCTACACGAATACGTTGCGGTCTTGTCTGTCGATACCTTTCAGTGTCAAGAGCTGTCAAGAAAGTAGTACGTGTTCGAAAGTAGATTTTACAGCTTTGCTTGTTTCGTTTAACCAGGCCTCAGTACAGCTTAAAGATTTAGGTATCCAAGTAGCAGCAAAACTTTCTGAGATAAAAAGTGATACACGAGCTCTCGCCGCAGCCAAGAAGTTACGTAAGAAAATATCCGCATTGTATTCTGATAATTTGAACAGTTCGGCAGCACTTAGTGCAACTGAATGCCGGGGCGGGAGAGGCAACGTTCTATCGCCAGACCCAACCCCCTCCTCAGATCCCAATGATAATCCGCTCCTTCGTACCATGGCCGGGCACTGGAACCATGTCGCTATCAATGCAAGCGGGTTTGACCACTCAGCGCTCGGCGCAAAAGAGCAGCTCGGCCCTGTGAGGGCAGCACGAGCAGAAGCTATTGTGCACGTCGCAATTTTTGATGCGGTTAACGCCGCTACTGGTCAGCGTTATGAGCCATACCTTCTGAAAGAGACAAGGCCCGGCGCCTCGGTAGAAGCAGCAATCGCGCAGGCATCGTATGAGACGTTAGTTAAATTATTCCCCTCTCAGGGAAGTCACTTTGCTACAGAGCTTCTGTATGACCTCGGCGGTATTCCGAATGGAAAAGGGAAGGAGGACGGGATTTATCTTGGAAAAGAAGCTGCACGGTTAATTCTTTCCGACCGAGAGAGCGACGGCTCTGACGCGTTGACCCAAGCCGAGCCCTATACCTTCAGACCAGGGCCGCTCTTCTGGGCGCTGGACCCGCTGAATCCTAATCAAAGGCCACTAGGAGCTAACTGGTACAAGGTGCGTCCTTTTGTTCTTCCTCATTCGGCAATAGTTCGGTCTCCAGCCTTCCCAGCCTTGACGAGCGATGAGTTTGCCCAGTCCTACGCGGAAGTGAAGCGGCTCGGTGGTGACGGCAAGATTACCCCGACAGAGAGAACACAAGATCAGACCGAGGCCGGATTGTTCTGGGCATACGATGGCACACCATCACTGTGCGCGCCGCCTAGACTCTACAACCAAATTGCGATGTTCATCGCAAATCAGCAGGGGATCACCGATGTTGTTGAGCTAACGCGCATGCTCGCCCTGGTGAATGTTGCAATGTCCGACGCAGGCGTTGCTTCATGGGAGACTAAATACCTCTATAGTATTGCCCGCCCAATAACTCTGATACGTCAAGGCGAACTTGATGGGAACCCGAACACTCCCGGAGACGCTAACTGGACTCCGCTTGGTGCTCCAGCGACAAATCTTAACGGTCCGAACTTCACCCCACCGTTTCCAGCATACGTATCAGGCCACGCGACATTTGGTGGAGCGATGTTCCAGATACTGCGAAACGTGTTGGGCACCGATAATGTTAGCTTTACTTTTATGTCTGATGAATTAAATGGCGTTACGCCAGGTAATGACGGTGTACCACGTCCGAAGAAGCCCCGTTCATTCAAGACGCTCTCTCAAGCAGAGGAAGAGAACGGGCAGAGTCGTATTTACCTCGGGATCCACTGGAGCTTCGATAAGGTGGAAGGGATCAATATGGGGCGTACAGTGGCGAACTATGTTTACCTTAACAAGTTTAACCTGAAGAAGTAGGGGTGTGAGAATCGCGGCGTTGCTGTGGTTCAACACAGCCGCGCCTGCGAACTCCGAATTTCAAACGACTCAGCAAGCGCGTTGCCGTCTCGCTACGATGGTAGTGCCGGCACTTGATGCGGGTAGCCCTCGAATCGGAGGTTAGAAGAGGGTGACGGGGCTTAGAGCGGCGCCAAGCACCCTTATGACTACAAAAAACCTCAATTGAGCTGATTCAGAGTGGGAAGAACCCAAGACTTAGAGAGGCGAGGATTGTTCTTGCGGTTTTACCTCTGAGGTTGTTTTTACCATGCAGACCATCCTATTGCATTCAGCTACCTATCTACGACTTACAACAGTGATCGTAGTTCTCTGCCTAGTGGTTCCCCTTGCTCTCAATTCCACCGCCATCGCCCAAACCGCAGGGATGGCAGAAGGTGACTTGTCTTCGGTGCCATCAGTTACCGATACAAGAGACCCGTTCTGGCCCGCTAGCGAACTAGTTCATGGCCACCTTGCGCTGAGTCAAAGCTGGATTGATAAGGCCGCATTTGGACTCGCACCGGGAGTTTTGGCCTCGATCGGTGCCCCGGACTATATTACTCGCCATGTAAAAGGTGGAGAGGAAGGCCCGTGGTGGAATACCAGCATTCCGACACGGTTCTGCTCACTAAAAGATATCAATTGCACCCGAGAGCCAGCCAGAGAGATCGCTGACTCTTGGCAGAGCGGAACAAGGCGTGTCATCGGTTACTACCGTCATATTTGGGAGAAGAGCTTTGCTGACGCCGATGCGGAGGCCGCGCCGGAGGACAAAGTTGTTTGTCTCGATGAGAAAGGTGCGCCCCAGATCTTTGATAAGGACAGCGATGGTCAGGGCCAGGTATTCCTCTCCTTATCGTCTAGTCATAAAGATACCGTCAAGCAGCGAATGGTTGAGCTCGCCCAGATGGGGTACGAGGCCGTGTACCTGGATTTTAAACATCAGTCAGAGAAGGGGTGTTGGGACTACTCGACGAGAAAAGCGTACAAGCTGTTCACCGGAAAGGATGTGCCAGAGCCACGCCCCGACTCTACCTTCGTGGCAGAGTTGAGCAATCCACTCTTTCGTTCATACCTCTCATTTAACAACCGTCAAATCGGAATTGCTTTTAAGGAGTGGCAAGACGCAGGCCGCGCTGTTAATCCGAAGTTCACCTTGGTTATTAGCGCATCCTACATGAACAGTCTCACTACTCCTCATCTCTCGACCAATATGTTTCCAGCAGGGAGCCTCGCAAAGACCGAGTTTCGCTTGCCGATCGTGATCGGACCAAGAAACTATGGCGGTTTTTACCGAGCTCCAAAAGGGATGCCAGAGATAGAAGAGTCATCGCGCATGGCATTCGGTTATTCTTTACTTAGGAGCGCAACCTTCAATACACCGCCCCATGTTTGGGTGCACGTAGCGCGAATCGATGCGGCCAATTCGACGCCCGATAAAAAAGTGTACCTCCCTCCGACACGTGAAGAATTGACGCGTGGAGCTGCTGCTGCCCTGGGGTTGGGTGGTATTTCGAACATTCATATTGGTAACGAAATAATCTACTCACCGAGTTTACAGGAGGAGTACCGAAGTACGTTCGCTACCGCGAAGGAGTGGACTGATAAACTGGGGCGCAAAAATACAGCGATAAGTCATGTGGGAGTGTTCTTTAGTGAGCGTCTACGGTGGAGAGATGCAGGCTCCCAAGAGGCATTTTGGTTTCAAGGGAACCTCCCAGCCGTGGCGAGTTTTGATGTTCTTAACGAGCAGGGCGTACCTGTGCAGGTAGTAGTTGACCGCGAGTTGGCTCGCGGCTTGCCAGCATACATGAAAGCGATCGTGATTACCGATCCGCAGGAGTCGTTGACGGATAGACAGCGAGATCAACTGAGGGCGTTTGCGGCAAGAGGCGGGCAGATAATCGATGCTTCAAATCGTTCGTGGGCGCCAGATGCTTACACCGTATCTCGAGCGTGGTTGGCCGGTCGATTGGCTCCAGTAATCAGTAGCTCCTTTGTTCGGGTCATATTCCCTAGCACGATCAAGCAGCGCACGTTTGTCGCGCTAGCAGAGCGTACTACTGGCGATGTCGGTAAGATACTTCTTATTCCAAATGATTTCTCCTGGGTGCAACGAAAGGGGCCGGATGAGGTTAATGTTAGAAATGTAGTGCGGGGCGTCTCGTTAAGTTTTCCAAGAAGTTCAAAGGCACCCGAGGTCACGAACCTCACCACAACCACACCAATAAAGTTGACGGTGGTAAAGGACTCGGTGAGTGGTGGATGGACTGTTGAACTGCCACCGTCCTCAGCAGACCTTGGAATCTACGGTATCTCCTAGGCGGTTCAGTGCCTCGTCGATGGATGTGGCTGGGCCCAAAGTCTAATTGCAGGGTCGAGATTGAGAGCTAATGGGCTCGCTGATTCAGCAAGTTAAGTCGTTAGAGATCCTTCTTTTTGAGGCAATTCTGCGAAATCGCCACCGTTTCTCACCCTAAATTACTTCTGCTCCGAATAGACAACTGTACAGGAATTCTAGGACCGAAAGGACGCGGAAGTGGCAGGAGATTTCGACTCCATATCGAACCGACTTATTACTCAAAGTGGGTTCACGCAGAAAGCTCTCTCGAAATCGTTTGAACGGTTGTCGAGTGGGCTCCGAATTAATTCTGCATCTGACGACGCTGCTGCGCTCAGTCTGGCGGACAAACTTGAAACACGTGGGGCGAATCTTGCGGTGGCTTATCGAAACGCTAACGATTCTATTTCGCTTTTGAACGTCGCGTCATCTGCGGTTGATGAGTTGGGGCTTATTGTTACTCGTCTTCAGGAGCTTGCTACTCGAACGTCGACTGGTGGGCTGAGCGGAAGTCAGAGAGTTGCGGCGAATAAAGAGGCTGCGGCACTTACTGACGAGTATAATCGGGTGGCGAGTAGTACGAAGTATAATAATCAGGGGCTTTTTGGGAGTACGGCGTATTCGGGTTCGGTGCAGGTAGGAGATACGGGGGCGCAGAATAGTTCGATTGCGTTTGAGTTGGCGAGTGATTCGACGATTACGGCGGGGAATGGGACGTTTGCGGCGGCGACGACGATCGCGACTGGCATTAGCCCATACGCATTAGACCTAATTGATCTTAATGGCGACGGGGTCCTCGATATCATTGACGCGCCGCTTGGCGTAACTACCGTGAATATTCGACTTGGGAATGGGAACGGTACATTCGGTACTGCGATCTCGGTTGCAACTGCAACGGGGGCCGGGGCTCGCTCGTTCGTAACTGACGATTTTAATAACGATGGAAAGCTTGATCTTGTGTTCGCAGGTGACGGTACGGGAGTGATGACTATCGCTCTTGGTAATGGCAACGGTACTTTTAGCGCTGCGACAACAGTCGCAACTGGGATTGGCTTAGTTAACCTGGAGGTCTTAGGTCTTGATATCAACTCAGATGGAAATCGAGATCTGGTGACCTACTCTCCGTCTGGGTTCCTTAATTTCTTCATTGGAAGCGGCTCTGGTACCTTTGCCTTAAGCCAATCTGTTGCCCTTGCGGCGAGTCTGGGGCGCCCTGATTCCGTCGGAGATATCGACGGCGATGGCGACGATGACGTGATCATCGGTAGTACAAGCGGACTTTTCGTTTATAGCAACAACGGGGGCACTTTCGGCGCCGCAACAACCATACTTTCTGGAAATGTAACGCTACCGCGTCTTGGCGACTTTGATTCAGATGGTGATTTAGATATTGCTACCGCCATCCCAACCGGTGACTTGCGCGTGAGTCTCAACAACGGATCAGGCAGTTTCACGACCTTTGCAACCATCGCCGGCACTGGCTTAGGCTTCAATCACACGGCACTTGCGGATGTGAACGGCGACCAAATTCTCGATGTAGTCGGCACCAGCGCGACAGCGGGAGGAGGGTTTGTGGTATTCCTTGGAACCGGTGACGGGTCATTTCAGAGTGCAATCTCACAAACCGTCGCGTATGCCGGATCCCAGCTGGCCTTAGGTGACATCAACGGAGACGGCGCGGTTGACATCGTCGGAACCAGTATAAACGACAATTTGCTGACCGTGGCTCGTGGTGTAGCAACAACCACAAACTATCAACAGAGAATCCGCACCATCCGGGATGTAGATCTTTCATCCATACCAACAGCCCGAGAGGCCAT
>JAYVGZ010000162.1:0-2997 GCA_043771805.1 Pseudomonadota bacterium | reverse complement strand
TTTTTTCGCGTATGAGTGTGACTGGCGCAGAGCAAGACAAACACCGAATTCTTAGGAGCACCACAGCATGGCTAACCAGTCGAGAGATCTTATTGTCCTTGGTTCTGGACCTGGCGGCTATACGGCAGCAATTCGAGCATCCCAACTCGGGCGTAAGGTTACACTCATCGAAAAAGAGGCCTTGGGTGGCGTATGTCTAAACTGGGGGTGCATTCCTTCAAAGGCCCTCCTCCGCTCGGCGCAGCTGTACAATGACTTTAAGCACGCAAGCACTTTCGGCTTCACGACTGGCGAAGTGAAGGTTGACTTCCCTAAAATCATTGACCGTTCAAGGGACGTGGCTGAGAAGCTTTCGGGTGGCGTGAACTACCTGATGAAGAAAAACAAAGTAGAAGTTGTTTTCGGTACCGGCGTTCTCGAAAAAGGGAACAAGGTAGCCGTGACTGACTCTGCCGGCAAGGCAACGACCTTCGAGTTCAAGGACATCATCATTTCAACTGGTGCACGGGCGAGGCCTTTCCCAGGCGTTGAAGTAGACGGGGATGTGATTCATACAGCAAGGACCGCGCTTGAATACCGTAGGCAGCCTCAGAAGATGCTGATCATCGGGGCCGGTGCGATCGGTGTCGAGTTTGCGTACTTCTTTAACTCGCTCGGCACTCAAGTAACTTTAGTCGAGATGGCAGATCAGATTCTTCCTGTTGAGGATACAGAGATTGCGCAGGGGTTAGAGAAGATCTTTACGAAGAACGGGATGGCCATACGCACATCAACTTCTGTGCAAGATCTTAAACGCAGCGGCAAGTCAGTCTCAGCGACCTTAAAGACGAAAACCGGCGAAGAGAAGTGGAGCGGTGACGCATGCCTCGTCGCTATCGGAATTATGCCAAACACCGAGAACATCGGTCTCGAGAGTGTGGGTATTGAAACGAACCGTGGCTTCATCAAAGTTGATGAGCTGCTGCGAACGAATGTCCCTCACCATTTTGCGATCGGCGATGTTGCTGGCGGCGTAGCACTCGCCCACAAGGCAAGCCACGAAGGGATAATCGCAGCCGAAGTTGCTGCTGGTAAGTCAAGACACCCAATGCGGTACGACAATATTCCTGGTTGTACCTACTGCCAACCTCAAGTGGCGAGTGTCGGATTAACAGAGAGGGCGGCTAAAGCGAAGGGTCTCAAATACCGAGTCGGAAAGATCCCTTTCTCTGCAATCGGCAAGGCAATTGCAATCGGAGAGCAGGACGGCTTTATCAAGGTGATTATCGACGAAGAAGTTGGCGAGGTTCTTGGCGTGCATATTATGCATGCGGAAGCGACTGAGCTGATCTCAGGGGCCGCGATAATCCGCTCTCATGAAGGAATTGCGGCGAGCGTGGTGGATACAGTTCATCCGCATCCGACTCTTTCAGAGGGTATGATGGAAGCTATGGCTTTGGCGTTGGGGCGGCCAATAAATTTCTAGGGCATCTTCTAGGGCGCCGGTGGACGAAGATGCAATCTCTGTAGGGAGGAACTTGAAGGTACGAGCCCTTGGGCTCGTCGACTATGCGGTGTGTCTCGATCTACAGCGAGCCATCCACGGCCGAGTGGTTTCAGGTGAGGAGGCTGACACTCTTCTCCTGTGCACTCACCCACCAGTGATAACGACTGGAAGCTCCGTAAAGCCGGAACATATCATCGCTGGAGCCCATATTCTTTCTCAGCTAAATCTCTCTCCACAACCAGTAGAGAGAGGAGGAAGTGTTACGTATCACGGCCCGGAACAGATAATCGGGTATCCAATCCTTGATCTGAGGAAGCAGCGCCAAGACGTAGCGTGGTATATGAGATCGCTCGAAGAGGTAGTGATTCGCGTGCTCCGAGACTTCGGTGTCACCGGGGTTCGGGTCCCCGGACGAACCGGTGTGTGGCTCGATGATACGTCAAAGATAGCTTTTATCGGCGTTAAGATATCTCGGTGGTGTACCTTTCACGGGTTTTCTTTAAACGTGCTCAACTGCTCGAAGCCGTTTAGTCTGATTGATCCGTGTGGCCTCGGAGCAATTCGTGTTGTTTCACTTCAAGAATCGCTCGCGACTGTGCCGTCGTTTGAGGAGATTCAGGATCGCGTGGCGGTTCATTTTTGCGACGTCTTTGGATATGCGGATCAAGCCGTAGAGCGGTCAACGTAGACGCAACGCCACAGGCCATCGCATACAGTCAACCGTCCGGTACGGGTCACTGTCTTGAAGGCGAACCTGCGAGTCGCCTCCCTACTTTGCCCGAACGCAATCGCCCCCCAAATCTCGCCCTTGTTAAGCGAAGCACTCACAAATAACATCTCGACGGACCGGTCTCGTTCGGGAAGGGATAAGTTTTGCAAGTTCACGTTCTGCCGTTTACACATCTATGACCATACTAAACTGGAATACCGTCGTAGCGATCGGCATTCTTCTCAGACTGCTCACTAGCACTAACGGAAACAACTTTGACTTAGAGTCATGGAAACTTGTAGCGGATGCCATCCTGCGGGGGGAAAATTATTGGATTGCTACAAATCGATGGCAATATGGGCCAGTCGTCCCGCCATTCTTGGGTGCTGCTCGCGCAATCTCTAATACCCTATCATCGACCGTCAATTTTCATTTTTGTGTGGTGTTTTTTCTTTGTTTGGTTGACCTCGCGATTGCACTTTTACTGAGGCGGAGGTTTGGCGAGTCTGCTGGCAAACTATTTCTGCTTAATCCAGGGGGCATTCTCCTCACCGGTTATCATAGCCAGATTGATAATGTCGCCATCCTTTTCGCGTTCATGTCCATGTTGACTCTTGAGCGGGTGAAACAAAGCGCCTCGTCAACACTCATCTTGTCTGGGCTACTGTTTAGTCTCTCCATCCTCTCAAAGCATATACTTTTCGCTCTTCCAATTTGGATCCTGCTCGGAACAGCAAGGCTCTCATGCCGTCAGCAGACCATCTGGTGTGCTACCGCAGGGTGCGGGGTACTTGTGGTGCTG
>JAYVGZ010000161.1:0-4605 GCA_043771805.1 Pseudomonadota bacterium | reverse complement strand
CGGCATCACGGTGCGAAATATCAAGAAGGACATACTCATCACCGTGCGTTTTCATTTCATGATCAATCGCTCGTGCAACGATATCGCGGGGCGCCAATTCACCGAGCTCATGGTACTTCTGCATGAACGGTTCTCCATTCACTCGAAGCAGTCGCGCACCTTCTCCGCGCATCGCTTCAGTAATAAGAAAGCTCTTCGCCTGTGGATGGAAAAGGCAAGTTGGATGAAACTGGAAGAACTCCATGTTAGCTATCCGTGAGCCCGCGCGGTAACACATGGCTATTCCATCCCCTGTGGCGACGTCCGGGTTCGACGTATACAGGTAAATTTTTCCGGCGCCACCGGTTGCGACAAGAACTTTGTCGGCGACAAAGGCTTGGATAACGCCATCACCTCGAAGCACATACGCCCCGAGCACTTTATTGGGGCTCGATATTTTCAGATTCAGCTTGTGCGTCGTGACAAGGTCAATAGCGTTTGCATAGGTTACAAGTTGAATGTTGGGGTGCGCTCGAGCAGCCCTTAGCAACGCGCCCTGAATCTCTGAGCCAGTTGCATCTCCCGCATGAAAAATTCTTCGCCGAGAATGCCCGCCCTCCCGGTGCAGGTGGAAAGCCCCCTCGCCCTCACGGTCGAACTTAGTGCCAAAATCAACTAACTCCTGAACTCGAGCTGGGCCTTCACGTACCACCATCTCAACTGCTTCGCGACGACACAGCCCTGCGCCAGCATCAAGGGTATCTTGAACATGAAGATCGAAGTGGTCATCTGCTTGATTGACAGCTGCAATACCCCCCTGTGCCCAGACCGTCGAAGACTCACCGAGGTCCTTCTTGAAAAGAACTGCTACGGTCCCGTGGGGCGCTACTTTGAGCGCGTAACTCAGACCTGCGATTCCACCACCGATGACGAGAAAGTCGAACTTTTCCATAGGAGAGTGATCGTACACCTTAACCCGAGCGGGGCTCAACTACTCCTCTCAGCACTCTGACTCTAATCACTCGAGCCGGCTTGTCTTCACCACCCCGGGAACGTAAAGTGTCAGAGCAACTGCGGGATTCCAAAAGGCTTTACGGTCACTGAAGCCTTACTCCCAACCACGATCAAGCAGGCAGCTTACATTCATTTTTATTTTTGATAGTTTTCTATGACTCTAGAACCAGCGACTCTCGAATCAGCTGATTTCCCCAACCCGCTTCTCACTCGACACTCCGAAATTCCCTTCGACGCCCTTCACCCTGACCAAGTAGTCCCGGCTGTTGAGAAGCTGCTCACCTCAACTACAGCCGAGCTCGACAATATCAAAAAAGTCTCTGGTCCTAGAACCTTCAACAACACTATGCGAGCGTTAGATGATCTGGGTGTTGCGCTTGATTGTGCTGTTGGCTTGGTTGGGCACATAGAGAATGTGGCAACGACCCCAGAGTGGCGCGCTGCATACAACCAGGTGCTTCCAGTGGTTTCACTGTTCAAATCCAAGATAGTTCTCGATGCCGAACTGTGGACTGCCATAAAGGAGTACTCAGGCTCGCCAGAGGCCGCAACTCTCACCGGTGCCAAAGCCCGTTTTCTCAAAAAAACGGTAGACGACTTTCGCCGCAGCGGCGCAGACCTTGGCGATGACAGCAAGTCCCAGATGTCTGCAGTATCAACAGAGCTCTCACAAGTTACAAACCAGTTCTCGCAGAATGTCCTGGACGCGACGAATCAGTTTGAGTTCGTCGCGACATCTCTCGAACAACTCAAAGGTCTTCCAGAGAGTGCAATCGCTCTTGGAAAGGCATCCGCGGAATCAAAGGGGGTCGGTGGTTGGCGATTCACCCTTCAGGCACCCAGCTTTATTCCTATCATGACCTATTTGGAGGACCGTTCGGTCCGCGAGCACTTCTATCGCGCTTACAATTTACGGTGCACCCAGGGCCCCCTCGAAAATGTTTCGCTCCTGTACAAGATTCTCGAGTTGAGACAGAAGAAGGCCGATCTTCTCGGGTTCAAGGATTTCTCTGACCTTGTCCTTGCTGATCGAATGGCAAAGTCGGGGGAGCGGGCCGCGCAGTTCGTTGACGAACTACGGGATCGAGTTTCTCAGCACTTTGCGCGCGAACAGACTGAGCTATCGCATTTTGTTACCGAGGAGTGTGGAGCAGATCATCTCCCACTTGAGCCCTGGGACGTTGCGTTCTATGCCGAAAAAATGCGCAAAACTCGGCATGATTTTGATGAGGAAGAGCTGCGCCCCTACTTCGCTCTACCGAGGGTAATGTCAGGACTATTTCAGATCGTGGAACGCGTATTTGGAATTACCGTTCAGCAAACCCACAACCACCCAACGTGGGACCCTCAAGTGACAACGTATTCGGCGTTTGACTCCTCTACGAACGAACTCCTCGGGCACTTTTATGCTGACTTCTACCCACGTGAGAATAAGCGCGGGGGTGCATGGATGGACGTGTTCAACGCCGGAGTAGCTGACGATCGTGATCCGCTTCCCCATGTTGGTTTGATTGCGGGGAATTTTTCGCCTCCAAGTGAGACGAAGCCGGCCCTCCTCACACACGACGAAGTGTGTACCCTTTTCCATGAATTTGGGCACCTCATGCATCTCTTGTGCTCCAAGTCAGAGCTGCGGAGCCAAACCATGAATGGTGTAGCGTGGGATTTTATTGAATTACCGTCGCAGATCCTAGAGAACTGGTGCTGGGAGCGCGCGTCTCTCGATATCTTTGCATCGCACTTTGAGAGCAAAGCCCTCCTGCCAGAGAAATTATTTGAGAAGCTCGTACGAACGCGGACCTTCCGTAGCGCTTCTGCACTTATGCGTCAGGTAGGACTCTCAAGCACTGACTTAGCACTGCATCGAACATACTCACGATCGAAGGATGGCGAGATACTCCCCTTCTGTCGTGAGATCATGCAGAAGCATTCATCAGTCACGCTACCGAAAGATTTCAGCATGGTTACTACCTTCACACATCTGTTCAGTAGTCCGGTCGCCTACGCTTCCGGGTACTACTCATACCAATGGGCTGAAGTATTAGATGCTGATGCTTTTTCCACTTTCAAACGCGAAGGTTTAATGCAGAGTTCCGTTGGTCTGCGGTTCAGATCAACTATTCTTAGTCGCGGGGATACAGAAGCCCCAGACCTCTTGTACAAGGCGTTTATGGGTCGAGAGCCTGAGCTTTCAGCATTTTTGGTTAGGGCAGGAATTCAGTCTCAAACCTAGTCTATAGTGATTTGCAAAAGTCCGTGCCAGTAAAACTGGCAAGGCTTTTGCCGTAAATCACTATAGGTTATTGTTTTGATTCGTATCCGCGAATCGATAGCGTTTTTCAAAAGCCGGGATTTTGCTACGGACTTTTGGAAAACGCTATAAGTTCGGCCGATTACGGAAGCGCGGGCCGATTCGTTCCACAACAAACCTGAGCGTGCCAACAACTACCTGATTATATAGCTATTTGCTTGCTCCTTGGCCGACGCTGAGTCTGCTGTGATGTTTTTCGCGCGAACTACCGATGCACCTATTGTGGGTGATGCCGTCGCTAGGGCGAGTGTGCATCCTTCTCTTAGCAGGTTAAGGTCTCAGTCCATGAATGACGACAAAAGCTCTACAACCGCGGGCGATAGCTCTCGATGGGAAGCAGCAACCCAGCTACTCAAGCCGCTTGGTCCGGTTGCAGCGAATTTCTCAGTCGCCGTGCGCACTCTTTTAAGTTACCACGAGCGCGATACCCCAATCCTTTCTGCTGGAGCACAGAATCACATACTTCGCTTGCTCCGAAACAACACGGTCAAGGCCACCTATTACTACGCAACTAAGGCGTATCGACCACACTTACTTCAGCAAGCAACCCCGATTAAGTCGAAAGACTTTTTGGCGATGTACACCCCTTTGGAACACGCCGTCCTTCTGGCGTACTGCTACCTATTCCGATCTCTTGCAAAGAAGAGCAGCAAAGAGGAATGGGAGTACGTCCAATCTCCGCTCTACGAAGCCCTAGAGATCGGCGCATGTATCGGCTCTCGTGTTGCCGCAATCGGGCTCGGCGTTGGACTCCTCAGTCGGGGAATGCGCTATCTTGCATTTGCTCCGTTTCTGATCTCAGACGGTAAAGCGTTCGTTCAGTACCGACGGCACCTGAGCTCCAAGGATCTTCCGTTTGATGTAGCTCGGGAGATCGAGTTGTGGGGCTGTTCAAGCATTCAGATAGCCGCTCTTTTGATGGAATCGATTGGATTTAATCGGAGCTTGGCGATGCAGTTTGTAGCAGCAGCGGAAGGGAACAAACTGCTACCCCCCGATGCCCGGTATGGGGTACCATTTCGGTTCGCTGAAGCGCTCCTCGAGTCCTACATGGAACGCGGAGAGATGCACGAAACGCTCCCTGTATCAACTGGCGTCTCAATGACACTAACTTTTTCTAATGACGAGCGCATGAGCCTGCTAAGCGAGCTCGGGAAAGTAATCGGCTCTACGGAGCGAATAGAGTGGCTGAATAAGGGAGGTGGAAGCATTAATCCCTCGTCATCCCCAGAGCTATTCTCGCAAGATGTCGAAACCATCGGTGGCTAAAGTTACCATCTGAATCGAACGGTGCGCCGTAC